>CAKSQP010000102.1 GCA_934486965.1 uncultured Eubacteriales bacterium | reverse complement strand
CCGAACACGGTAGTTAAGCTCGTGTGTGCTGAAAATACTTGGCTGGCAACGGCCCGGGAAGATAAGTCGATGCCGACTTCTTTTTTTACCCTTTTATAGATGAGGGGTGAACAGTACAGGGAGAGTTATCGAAGCGGTCATAACGAGGCGGTCTTGAAAACCGTTTGGCGCAAGCCACGTGGGTTCGAATCCCACACTCTCCGCCAAAAAATCCTCATTCGTAAGAATGGGGATTTTTTACTTATTCACTCTTCACTCTTCACTCGCTCCCTGCTTGCCGATCATTGGAAAGTAATCAGTCATGGTGAATAGTGAAAAAGTGTTCAGTAAGGCTGTGTCTTGCTTCTTGCCCATATCATACGGCAATGCTTTAACGAAAAAATGATTGGTGCATTTGTCTAAGCACCAACACGAAACAGAAAAAGAATTTCTGTTGGGTTTACGTGACACGAAAAAGCACTTGAGTTTTATGCTTAAGTGCTTTTTTTATGAAACGCACATGACGGTGCATGAAAAATGAAGTGGGCTTGCGCCCATGAAAAAGGATATTATCTTTGACCGGAAAATAACTGCGCTTCGCTTCATGCGAGTTAAGACGGGTGCTTTATTGCGGATACTTCCGCCGCTTCATGTTGCGCAGCAACATTTCATAAAACAGTTTTTGTTGTGTGATTTCGTACAAGAAAAAAGGACTTACTTTCGCAAGTCCTTTTTTTCAGTTATATTCGCCTGCGGCGAGTGACATTGCTTTCATCAGCGATATTCACTTTCCGTATTATTACTGCTCCAACGCCGCAATATCATTTTTGCGCAAGAAATATCATACCGTACAAGGTTTTGCATATAGCAAAAAAGTTTACTGCTACGCTTGTTCAATCCTGTGTAGTTTTGATGGAATTACAGTAGACTTTTTTATGCCGATATGCTATACTGTATTTGACAAATCGGAACTAGTGAGGAAAAATGGATATCAAATTATATTATCAGGAAAAGGGAACAGGTGAGCCTCTTATACTTTTGCACGGCAACGGAGAAGACAGTTCCTATTTCAGAAATCAAATAGATTATTTTCAAAGTGCTTACCGCGTAATTGCGATAGATACAAGAGATCACGGCAGATCTCCGAGAGGCTCCGCTCCTTTTACCATTGAGCAATTTGCCTGTGATTTGTACGATTTCATGCAGGAACATCGGATTTCAAATGCGATAATTCTGGGATTTTCCGACGGTGCAAATATTGCAATGAGATTTGCGATAAAGTATCCCGATATGGTGAAAGCCTTGATCCTGAACGGCGGCAACCTCGATCCTACGGGAGTAAAACGGACGACGCAAATTCCCATTGAGATCGGGTATAAGATAGCAAGCCTCTTCGCAAGAAGATCGGCAGACGCCGCAAGAAACGCCGAAATGCTCGGCTTAATGGTAAACGAACCGAATATCAAACCGTCTGAATTGTCCCTGATCACAATGCCCGCATTGGTTATCTGCGGGACAAACGATATGATCAAAAAATCGCATACAAAAAAGATTGCGGAACATCTTCCCCATGCGAGGGCGGCAGTCGTTCGCGGGAATCATTTTATTGCAAATAAGAACCCGACGGAATTTAATCGGGTGGTTTCCGCTTTTCTTAAAACGATTTGACGTTTTTTTAGTGTATGATGACGGTTTCGGAGGAAATATATGAACACTTTACATTATGAGTCCCCTCTCGGAGGGATACTTATTGCGGCGGACGGCGGCGGTGTTACGGGTTTGTGGTTTGACGGGCAGAAATATTTTGCCCGCACTCTTCCCGAAATTTATGAGGAAAAGGAAACGCCCGTTCTTCTTGAGGCAAAGAGATGGCTCGATATCTATTTTTCGGGTGAAGAGCCCGATTTTGTTCCGCCTCTTGCTCCCGAAGGCTCTGACTTTCAGACGGCGGTGTGGCGGCTTTTGACCGAAATTCCTTACGGAAAGACCGTGACTTACGGCGAACTTGCCCGAAAACTTTCAAAAGACGGGAAAATGTCCGCGCAGGCGGTCGGCGGGGCGGTCGGACACAACGATATTTCGATAATTATACCGTGTCACAGAGTAGTCGGAACGAACGGGAGTCTGACGGGCTATGCCGGCGGGCTCGATAAGAAAATAAAATTGCTTGAATTGGAAAAATGCGATATGATCGGGCTTTTTATCCCGAAAAAGGGAAGTTCGTTGTGAGGTAATTATGACTGTTGCTTTTGCTGTTGAAAAAATGGTTGAATTTTATAAGGGAAATATCCATGATATCGACCATTTCCTTAAAGTCTGGGCGTATGCGAAAACGATCGGAGAAGAGGAGGGGCTTGACGGCAAAACCCTTAAAATGCTTGAGCTTGCCGCAGTCGTGCACGATATTTCCTGCCCTTTGTGCAGAGAAAAATACGGAAATACGAACGGCAAAAATCAGGAAAAGGAAAGCGCCGCTCTTGTCAGGAAATTTTTTGAAGAAATTCCCGAATGTGACGCCGATACCGAACGTATAGTATGGCTTGTCTCTCATCATCATACCTATTTGCCGGTCGACGGAATCGACCACAGGATACTGCTTGAAGCGGATTTTCTTGTCAACGCTTCCGAGAGCGGCTATTCGAAAATCACGATAGAAAACGCCCGCAAAAAAGTGTTCCGTACAGATTGCGGGATACGGTTGCTCGATTTGTTATATTATAACATAAAGTAAACAACAGTTTACAGTAAAAAGCACTTGCATTATGCAAGTGCTTTTTACTTCTTTTTCTTTCCGTATAAAAAAATAACGGTGTAAGCCTTCTTTTGCTTACACCGTGCGTTATAATCTGAATAACCCCCGTCTCAGACGGAAAATAAATTCGGATACGACGATATAAGCCCGATTGACATAATAATGCAAGCGTGCTTTTTAATATTGAGAATTAGTGAATTGCTTCTCATCGTCGCGTCTCCTGTTTTTTTGTAAGTATACCACCGCAGCGGCGGTTTGTCAATATTTTTTTCATGATTTCACCTAAATTTTACATATATTCCCTCTGAGGTCGGCATCGTAAATGCGTCAGAATTCGACAAACTCCCAAAACGGGGACTTATCGCCGAAAAAATACGGACAATGTCCGGTTTTAAGGGTTAAAATGTAAACAAACTGAGGATAGATATTGACAACTTTATCAGTGTCTGATATAATTATACTGTATCAGAACGTTAGGCAGAGCAGTCTTGAACTCTTATCGGTTTTGACGCCTCAGAAACCTTGTAAATACAACAAGGCAAGGCGAAAGGGCAACTCATCTGAAAGAGTCTGCGTCGGACGATAAACGTTCAGGTCTGCTCTGCCTAATCGGAAAAATATAAATAGGAGGCACTCTATGAAAAAAATCTTGTCAATGGTCCTTACCGTTTGCATGATCGTTTCATTCACGCTCGGCTGCTTCCCCCTCGCAGTAGGGGCTGCAACCACCGATTATTCGGACGCCGTGCTGAAATATGTTGAAGCGAACACGGAAAAGGGCTCCCTTGATCTCGGTGCGTACTGGACACCCCAGGGCAGCGCGATCTTCTATCCCACGGGCGAAACCGATTCTTCCGGTAACCCCACATATCAGAAAGACGCTGACGGCAACAATATTTATAACGAAGAAACCTACAAGGCTCTTCTTCAGAAATATGTTGACGCAGGTCTCAACTTTGCTGTTACAGGTAATGAAGTATACGAACCCAGACAGCTCGACCTTACCGTAAGAAAAGCTGCCGAAGTCGGACTTGACGTATGGTTCAATATGTGTCTTGACAACGGGTCTTCAACGAGCGTTGCGACCTTCTCCGATATGTGGTATAAATATCTTATCACCGCATATCTCGGTCTTGATTACTGGACTTCTCCCTGGAAATACGTCGACGGTCTTACCGAAGAACAGTGGAAGGCTACATACCTTGACGATGCAGGTGTAGAACACGACGTCCTTACGACAGCCGAAAGACAGGCGTACTACGAAAAAGTCTGGTCTGAAAACAAAGATAAGATAAATAAAGACGCTCTTGCGAAACTTTATATCTGCGACGAACCTGCTATTTCTTCTGCAAGTTCGACCAAACTTTACGGCCATTATTCTCAGCTCGAAGCAAAACTTCAGGAATACGGCATCACCACTCCCGCAGGTATCAACTTCTATCCGATAACCGCGATAACCGATTCCAGCGGAAACCCCACATACAATTATCTCAGCAGATACAACAAATATCTTGACTATTATCTGCTTAATGCAAGCGAAGTATTCTCCGGATACACCGGAACCGAAAACACAAAGATAAACGTTGACTGGCTCATGTTCGACTATTACATGTCCCAGGGCTCCGCTTCTTCTCTTTATGTCACTCCTTACTTTGTAAATGCATTCTACTTTATGAACTATGCGCAGAAACTCAATGTTCCTAATTATCAGTTCGTAAATGTAGCGACCCAGAATAACGGCGGACTTTATTCTCCCTCCGAAGCTCAGCTTCTTGAGGCAACTCATCTCCGCCTTATGCTCGGCGTAAAAGGTATCTGCTACTTCCTCGGCTGGCCCGCATACAACAACTCCAACGGCGAGTGGTCGAATGCGATGTTCAACACCGACGGAACAACAACGGCTTCCTATAATAAAGTAAAGAACGTAAACGCTAAAATAAACGGTATGCAGGGCGTTTACCTTACCTTCGACAATAACGACGGCGTTATCGAAGTAAACGGCACCGACGTTCAGACTTCTCTTGCGCAGGGCAGAAACGCCGCTTCCTACAACGGAGCAGGCAAAGGCGACGTCGCTAAATACAATAAGACCTCTACCGAGGCTCTTGCTTCCGCAACCGGAAGCCATGCTTACATCGGTCTCTTCACCAAAGCAGGCTCTTCCGACGAAGGTTTCTACGTTGTAAACGCAAGCACTTCCGCAACTTCCTCCAATGTTCTTAATTTCTCTTCCGAGAAATACTATCAGGTATGGGGCGAAAACGGACTCGAAGAGATGGGTAAAGCTTCTTCTCTTACTGTTTCCAATTCCGCTTCTTCCGCTAAATTTATTATAGTTTCCGACGCAGAAACATCTCTCGTCGCTTCCTATAATAATGCAGTAGCAGCTTATACAAAAGTTTCTGCTGATTTCAAAGCTATCAACACCGCTCTCTACACCGCGGCTTCCGTTGCTGAAGTTTCTGCGGCTATAACCAAACTCGGCAACGATATCG
Source organism: uncultured Eubacteriales bacterium (assembly GCA_934486965.1). Taxonomy (GTDB): domain Bacteria; phylum Bacillota; class Clostridia; order Oscillospirales; family UBA644; genus Geddesella. The sequence goes on along the minus strand of CAKSQP010000102.1, from coordinate 138 downwards.
CGGCTAACGCTGCTCCCGAAGTTCTCGAAGCAGACATCGCGGCGGCAACTCTCGATAAACTTGTCGAAGCAACCGGCAGCGACGATCCTTACGAAGTTGTTATAAAGGAAAACGTCGTAGCGTCCATGAACGCTATCC
>CAKSQP010000101.1 GCA_934486965.1 uncultured Eubacteriales bacterium | reverse complement strand
AAAGAGCATCGGGCGTTATTCTTCTCTTTATTTTGCCGTCGACAGTCACCGAAATGATTCCCGTTTCTTCGGAAACAACGACGACTATCGCGTCGGAAATTTCGGAAACTCCGAGCGCCGCGTGGTGTCTTGTTCCGAGGTTGTCCTCCATATTCGCAGATGAAAGGGGGAGAAAACAGCCTGCGGCAAGGATTCTGCCGTCTCTGAAGATAACTGCGCCGTCGTGAAGGGGAGTGTTCGGATAAAAGATGTTCAGGATAAGGGCTGAAGACGGGTCTGCGTCGACTGTCGTTCCCGTTTTGACGATATCTCCGAGTTTTGTATCTCTTTCGATAACCATTAAGGCACCCGTTTTCGTTATCGCCATATTGGTGGTTGCGGAAACGATCGCGTGTATCATCGAAAGATTTTTGCTGTCGCCGTCTTTGGTCATTACAAGGTCGCCGAGGTTCGAGAACGCTTTGAAACCGCGTCTTCCGAATTTTTCGAGCATGGACCTTATTTCAGGCTGGAAGAGAATTATTATCGCAATGATCCCGCTGCTCAGAATGAGGTTTAAGATACTGTGGACCGCGTAGAGTTTGAACCACGAGGTGAGAAACCAAAGAATGAAAATCAAGACTATTCCTTTAAGGAACTGCGCCGCTCTCGTCTCTCTTACAAATTTCAGAATAACGTAAATAAATATCGAGAGCAAAAGAATATCTACGATATCCGAAAATTGAATATTGGTAATTATCGAAATCATATAATCCCAAAAGTTCATGGCGTCACCTTCCGTTTTTCTCTGGCGTTTCTCCGTATTTATTTTAGCATATACGGAGGTATAAAATCAATAGTCTGGAGCGATTGTTATAAAAAATTTATGAATTGCCGAGCATTTTTTCAAAGTCGGCTTCCGAAATTACGGGAATACCGAGTTGCCGTGCTTTTTCTTCTTTGCTGCCGCTTTTTTCTCCCGCGACAACGTAAGAAGTCTTTTTTGATACAGAACCCGAAACTTTGCCTTTTTTTGCTTCAATGAGAGCGGAGGCTTCGTCCCTTGAGTATTTTTCAAGAGTACCGGTAAGAACGAAGGTCAGCCCCTCAAATTCGGAGTCGACGGTCTCTTCGCGGTATACGGTGTTTACTCCCGCCTTTTTCAGTTTTTCAATAAGTTCGGTATTCTTTTTTTCGGAAAAATATTCGGTAATATATTCTGCCGTAACAGGACCGATATCTTCTGCTCCGACAAGTTCTTCGGCGGTCGCATTCGCGAGGCGTTCGATGTTCCCGAACCGTGCCGCAAGAATTTTTGCGGCTTTTTCTCCGACTTCTCTTATTCCGAGAGCGTTTATGAGCCTGTCAAGATTGTTGTTTTTTGATCTTTCGATCGCTTCAAGAAGATTGGAAATTGACTTTTCGCCGTATCTGTCGAGGTTCGAGAGTTTTTCCGCAGTTAAAAAATAGAGATCGGACGCGTCGGTTATTATCCCGAGTTCGGCAAGCCGCGCTATCTGCATTTCTCCGAGTCCGTCTATATCCATGGCGCTTTTTGAGACGAAATGGATTATGTTGCGGACTGTCTGCGCGGGACATGAACCGTTGATACAGCGGACGAAAGGACCGTCTTCGTCTTTAAAAACTTTTTCGCCGCAGGCGGGGCAGACATCGGGCATTCTGAATTCTTCGGAATTTTCGGGACGTTTTTCTTTCTTTACGCTGACTATTTCGGGAATTATGTCGCCCGCTTTCTGGATAACGAATCAATATTGTGAAGAGTCGCTTTGCTTACGGTGCTTCCCGCCACGACGACAGGGTCGAAAACCGCAAGGGGAGTAAGCACCCCCGTTCTCCCGACATTTATTTTTATTTCGCGGAGGACCGTTTCTTTCTGTTCGGGCGGGTATTTGAACGCGATCGCCCATTTCGGGACTTTCGTCGTGCTTCCGAGAGCCTGTCTTTCGGTTATGTCGTCGACTTTTATTACCGCTCCGTCAATATCGAAAGGTAATTCCGCACGGCGCTTTCCGAGCGCGTATATCTCGGCAATAACGTCTTCGATATCGGAAAATATCGGGGTTTCGGGGCTTACGGTAAATCCGAGAGTTCTGAGTTTTTCAAGCCCCTGTTTGTGACTGTTGTTATAATCGAACCCGGCGGACGCCTGAATATTGAAAATAAAAATACCGAGATTTCTTTTCGCGGTTATTTTGCTGTCAAGTTGCCGCAAAGAGCCCGCCGCGGCGTTTCTCGGGTTTGCAAAAAGCGAGAGCCCCTCTTCGTCTCTTTTTTCGTTCAGTGCGGCAAAAGATTTTTTCGGCATATACACTTCGCCCCTGACGAGGAGATACGGAACGGACGGATCGATCGCAAGCGGAATATCCCGTACCGTCTTCAGATTTGCGGTTATGTCTTCACCGATATTTCCATCGCCGCGGGTAGCTCCTCTGACGAATATCCCGTTCCTGTATTCAAGGGAGACGGAAAGCCCGTCTATCTTATATTCGACGACGTATTTCGCGTCGGGAAATTTCGATTTTACTTTTTCGTCGAAAGCCCGTATTTCGTCTTCCGAGAAAGCGTCCTGCAGACTTTCCATTTTTACTGCGTGCGCGACCTGCGAAAATTCTTTTATCGCTTCTCCTCCGACTCTTTCTGTGGGGGAGTCGGGCAGTTTGAACTGCGGATATTCCTTTTCGAGCGCCGAAAGTTCGCGGAGAAGCATGTCGTATTCGTAATCCGATATCTCGGGTTCGTCGTCGACATAGTATTTTTTGCTGTAATATTTGAGTTTTTCTGTAAGTTCTTTTATCTTCTGCTGCATTTCAGTCTCCTTGATTGCGGAAATATACCTGCGGAATATCACCTATTATTACCGTTTCCGAAAGCAAAAACCTTTCGTTTACTTCGAAATTCACCGTTTTGTCGGGGAGAATGACGAAAAATTCGGTGTCAAGTCTCCAATATATCCGATGGAGCGTCTGGTTTACTCCCGATGAAACGAAGTCGGTCTCTATATCGCCTCGGACTTCTCCTTCGGGAACGAGTTTTAATCTGAGTTTCGGACCTCTGCCGAAGAAAAGGCTTATCCCTGTAAGCGTTCCCACGGGAATTTCAATATCCGAATTCTCGATTTTCCGAAGACTTTTTACGGTGTTTGCCGTAAGTTTTGCTTTCAGCCCGTTGAGTTTTTCGGCGTCGATATTGATGGCTTTTATCTTTCCGTCTCCGTCTTTTTCGCAGGAGACGATCTGCTCTCCGTCACTGCTTCCGACGGTTTCGGCAACCGTTTCGTTTATTATTTCGGACGCTGTCGAAGTACCCTGTGCTTTTGCGTAATATTCAAGCAACGGTATCGCTCTTTTTTCGACTGCTGCCGAAATTATGAGCGACGCTGCAAAAATCACCGTAAAGAAAATAAATCTTTTAGATCTTCGGTTTCTCAATAATATCACCTCATAAGGCATTATATGAGATAATATATATAATTCAGTATATCATACCGAAAAAATAAAGTCAATAATTTAATTCATTAAAATGCCGTTTTTTGCGGTTGATTTTCAGCGCTGTTTCTGTTACAATAAAATAAGAGGTGATAATATGTCAAAAGACGTCGTTCTTACGCTCAAAGGCTCGCTTTATCTTTTTGCGAGAGTTGTTCTTGTCTGCGTGCTTGCGTTTATGTCCTATCCGCTTTCAAGTATGGCGCCGAACGTCCTTCGTCCGATACTTGCCGTATTTTATTTTATTATGCTGTTGTATTTCTTCGTTCTTACGATGTGGAACGAAGGCGTCAGGGACAGGAACAGGGTCGAGATAGGTCTCATTAAAGAGAATAAGGCGAAAGGTTTTATTTCTTCGGGAACAGTTCTTGCTTTTTTGCTTATTGTAAACTATCTTCCGATGTTTTTTGACACGCAGTCGAAAAATATTTTTGTTATAATAATAAGCGTCGTAAAAGTTGTTTTTTCGGCGGCGGTGTCCTTTGCCGTCAGTATGTTTCTTCCCGATATCGACATATCTCAGACAATGGGCGGAAATATGTCTCACCTCTGGGTCTCGTCGACGGTGTTTACGGTAATATATCTTCTGTGCGCGATCGGCGCCGGTATAGGTTATATCGTCGGATACAAAGACATTGTCTTTATCGGAGACAAGATAGAAAAAATCAAGAAGATGTTCAAATCATAAAAAATAACCTCGGAAATTTTTCCGAGGTCTTTTTTTATCTTTTCATCGGTAAGGATATCGTGAATTCCGCGCCCGTGATTTTTCCGTCTTCGGTGCGGTTCTTTGCTTCCACGTTTCCTCCGTGGGACTGGACGATCGCCTTTGTTATCGAAAGTCCGAGACCGTGCTTTCCGGCTTTTCCTCTGTAAAACCTTTCGAATATGTGGGGAAGTTCGTCAGGAAGAATACCCGGTCCGTCGTCGTATATCTTTATTGAAAGAATTTTTCCGTCGGAGGCAGTTTCAAGAACGATCTTTTCCTTTGAATATCTCGAACAGTTTGAGATGATATTTGTTATCGCCGTCGCAAAATTGTCCCCGTCTACGGAGATCTCCGCATCTTCGTAAGGACTGATCTCAAGTTCTTTTCCGTTTTCCCGAAGAAGTCCTCTGACGCGGCTTTCGACTTCGCTGTAAAGATCTGATATCTTCATCTTTTCAAAATCCATAACGTGCGCCGTTTCGATCTTGGAAAGATAAAGTATCTGTTCGACGATTTTTTCGAGTCTGACTATCTGCGCCGTTATTTCGGGGCTTATCTTGTCGTAATCGAAAACACCGTCGGAAATTCCCTCCATATAACCGCGTATCGACATCAGCGGCGTGCGGAGTTCGTGGGAAGCATTCTGCAAAAATGTTTTCTGTCCGAGGTCGTATTCCTTTATGTTTCTGACCATGTCTTCGATACTGTTCGAAAGTTCCTTTAATTCGTCATTCGAACGTATCGGGATATATTCGTCATATTTACGTTCCGCAATGAGTTTTGTGCGTTTCTTGAGTTTGTATATGTTCGTGGTCAGCGGCCAGGAGAGCAGGCAACCCAGAATTATCGAGAAGAACGCGGCGATACATACCGTAAAAATACAGAAGGTGACGAGAACGTCGTCGTTTATAAGAGGCCTTGCCGAATAGAACGGAGCGACGTATCCGACAATGTTTCCCGTATAAAAGTTTATTATCGGTTTGATATAGAAAGAGTAGTCATTTTTTGCGATAGTTATAACTTTCGAACCGGGCTGCGTTACGTCGTTTTCAAATATCTCGTTGAGTTCGGAAGTCTCCGCATTTATTCCGTCGGTGTTGTACCCTGCGACAATATGACCGTTCGCGTCGAGCAGATACATCGAATAATTGAAATAATATATCTTTGTATTAAATCTTGCTTTGAGTATTCCCATCGAATAGTCGGTGTTTGCGGTGTCTGAGAG
>CAKSQP010000100.1 GCA_934486965.1 uncultured Eubacteriales bacterium | reverse complement strand
CAGTGGGGGAGGCATAATAGCCACCTGTCGCAAGTCGTTTGCCCTTTTGCTTTTAATATTTTCCCACTATAATAGTTTAGGGAGCAAAATTCTTTGCTCCCTGCACGGTAACTATAACTCAATAATCGGGTTGATTATTCAGCTTCCTTCATTTTAGAGTAACATTCGCTGCAGTATACAGGTCTGTCATCTCTGGGCTGGAAAGGAACTTTCGCCTCGCCGCCGCAGCTTGCGCAAGTAGCGGTGAAGTATTCTCTGGAACCCTTTATAGCGGCTTTTTTAGCTGCTCTGCATTCCTTGCATCTCTGGGGTTCGTTCTGAAAACCTTTTTCAGCGTAAAATTCCTGCTCGCCTGCGGTGAAAACGAAGGTCTTGCCGCAGTCTTTGCATACGAGTTCTTTGTCTTGATACATAATGTAACCTCACTGTGTAAGTTTTTGTCTTTCGACCGTTTTTGTAGTTGCCCATGCTCGGAATCGCACCGAACCGTAAAAACAAAAACAAGGGACATAGTGTCGGAAACCGACGGTTAAAACTTAGATGCAAAGCGGCGTACCCCGTGCAGGTATCAACTTATGCAACCAGAATTAAGAAGCCTTTTGTCTTATGATTACTAATCTTTCTGGGCGAATTTTATATATAAAGCTTTCGCATTTTTTTCTTTATCCGCATCAGCGCATTGTCGACGGTTTTTTCGGAAAGAGAAAGCGTTTTTGCAATTTCTTCGTAACTCTTGTCCTTCAGATATTCAGAAAGTATCTGTTTTTCCAGCGGAGAGAGGCTCTCCTTGAGTTTTCCGAAAAACATTTCGGCATCGTTTTTATTTATAACCGAATCTTCCATAGAATCGTCGGGGATATATCCCTCTTCGTCGAAAACCTCGGGAAGATCGCTTTTTTTGAGTTTTTTATATGCGGTGAGCATACTGTTGTTGACGCAGATCCTGAGATAGACCGAAAACGGAACGCCCAAAGTTCCGTCAAAGGTCGTGTAGGCATTGTGAAGCCCCAGAATTCCCTCCTGAATAAGGTCTTCACGGTGCCTTTCGGGGAATTTCGAAGCAATGCCGTAAAGCATCGGCTTTGACTTTTCAAGAAGTTCTTCGAAACTTGAAAAATCCTCCATGAATGCTCCTTTCGCACGTTTCCGAAAAACGCGTAAATCCCACAGACCCGTTTTTTTCCGAGTCCGTGGGTATTTATTTTCAGATAAAACCGTGCAAGATCAGTTGATGATGGTCTCTTCGGTATCAATGTCGAAGAGGTGAATTTTGGTCATATCAAGAGCGATCTTGATGGTGTCTCCCGATTTCGCGGTGGAATAGGGAGAAACTCTCGCGGTAAATTTATTGTCGTGTACGTCGAGGTAAAGGTAAGTTTCGGCACCCATAAGTTCGACGACTTCAACGTTGGCTTCGATAACGCTTTCGCTGAATTTTTCAAGGTTTTCGGGTTCGTCATAGAGACATTCCGGACGGATACCCATAAGAACCTGTTTGCCGCCGTAGGTCATGAGTTTGTCGTATCTTTCGGTCTCGACTTTTTCTCTGGGGATCTTAACGGTATTGTCGCCGAAGACAACGAAGAAATCCTCGCCGCGTTTGATGAGTTTTACTTCGATGAAGTTCATCTGCGGAGATCCGATAAAGCCTGCGACGAATTTGTTGCAGGGTTCGTCGTAAAGATGCTGAGGAGTATCGCACTGCTGGATAACTCCGTCTTTCATAACGACGATACGGTCAGCCATGGTCATAGCCTCGGTCTGGTCGTGGGTAACGTAGATAAAGGTAGTTCCGAGTCTCTGATGAAGTTTGGATATCTCGGTTCTCATCTGAGCACGGAGTTTTGCGTCCAAGTTCGACAGAGGTTCGTCAAGAAGGAAGACTTTCGGTTCACGGACTATCGCACGACCGAGAGCGACACGCTGTCTCTGACCTCCGGAAAGAGCCTTCGGTCTTCTGTCGAGAAGGTGGGATATATCAAGAATTCTTGCGGCTTCGTCAACTCTTCTCTTGATCTCCTCTTTGGAAACCTTACGGAGTTTGAGTCCGAAAGCCATGTTTTCGTAAACGGTCATGTGAGGATAAAGAGCATAGTTCTGGAAAACCATCGCTATATCTCTGTCCTTCGGCGCCATATCGTTGACAAGTCTGTCGTCGATATAAAGTTCGCCTTCGGTTATTTCCTCAAGACCCGCTATCATACGAAGAGTCGTGGACTTACCGCAGCCGGAAGGGCCGACGAATACGATAAATTCCTTATCTTTTATTTTGAGGTTGAAATCGGTTACCGCACGGACGCCGCCGTGGTAAACTTTTCCGATATTTTTGAGTACCAATCCTGCCACTTTATTACCCTCCAATAGAAATCTGTAACAACAATTTTTTCAGTATAAATATGATACCATAAATCGGGGGAAAAATAAAGTAATCGTAATAACCAAAAATGAAGTTTAATTTTCGTTAAAACGTATAAAAACGCGACAAAAGTCCTTTTATAGGTACTCATACCCCTGTTTTTGGGCGGTTTTTATGTCCGTATTTTCATTGATGACACATTTATTCAACCGCTTTAACACTTTTGCCCGAAAACTCAACAGTTTTGAAAATTTTTAATCACAATTTCGCCTAAATTTGCGGTATCCGTAACGGTTTTACGCAGGTCGGGACGGTAAAATTCCGTCAAACCCGACAAAGACGGGGCTCTTACAGTTCTTTGCCCAATTCCGCGGCGCGGCGGGTGCAGGCGAGCATGGCGTCGGCGACGGTCTGGTCAAAGCCTCTCTTTTCGAAAACGTCGATCGCCGCGAGGGTCGTGCCGTTCGGCGAGCATATTTTTCTGAGCGCAAATTCGGGATCTTCGCCCGTTTTTTCGAGAGCAGCGACAGAGCCCGCAACAGTCTGAATAACGAGTTCGGTCGCGACTTTCTTATCTATTCCCTGCGCGACGGCGCCCTTTATCATCGAAAGAATAAGAGCGTAGACGTAAGCGGGACCCGAACCCGAAACGGAAGTGATCTCGTTTATCTGATCGTCCTCCATCGTCTCGACAATTCCGGAAGCCTCGAATATATGCTTAACGGAGGTAAATTCCCTGTAAGTTATCGGCATTTCATACGCTATTGCGACAGCGCCCTTACCGACGGTGAGCGGCATATTCGGCATTACCCTGACGACTTTGCAGTCAGAACCGATGACCGATTTTATAAAGCCGATCGACGCGCCCGCAACGATGCTTACGATAACGTTGTTTATCGTTATGTGGGGAGCGATCTTTTCGAGAACTTCACGCAGATCCGCGGGTTTTACGGCGATGAAGACGAAGTTCGAACGTCTGACGAGTTCAGCCTCGTTTTCGACGGTTGCAAAGCCCTTATTTGCGTATTCCGCACGTTTTACATCATTTTTTTCGTATATTGAAATATCTTCGGGATAATAAAGATTATTTTTCACAACGGAAGATATTATTGCGCCCGCCATATTTCCGGCGCCGATAAATCCGAGTTTGAAACTCACTTTAGACCTCTCCTTTTTAACTTATATATTTTAATTGTAACACATTTGAAACGGTTTGTAAAGTTTATTTTCGCAAAAAATGTTTTTTCTATTGATTTTTTTTGATTTTAAGAGTATAATTATACGGTAGAACGGAGGTGAGAAATATAGGACTCGGCAATTTATTCAAGAAAAAAACCGACCAAAAACCTACCGCGGCGGTATTCGTCGATTTCGAACACTGGTACATTTCGATAACGAAACTGCACGGAACGAAGCCGAACATCAAAACATGGGCAAGAACGCTTGCAAAAAAATACGATATAAAGGACATTTCCTTTTTCGGGGATTTTTCAAACCCCTCCCTTGCAGGCGAGATACTGAAGATCAGAGCGGTCACGAACAATATAATACAGACTTCCAACACAGGGAATTATAAAAAAGATTTTACCGACTTTATAATGCTCGACCACATTTATCAGAAAGCGATGTTCTCCCCCGACATCGACGCTTTTATAATTTTTTCGGGAGACGGACATTTTTCTTCGGCGGCGAGTTGCCTTAAAAACAACTGCGGCAAGGAAGTCGGAATTTACGGTGTCAAAGACGCTTTCAGCCACCAACTCAAAGAGATCGCGACATGGTTCGAAGAGGTACCGACAAAAACGGAACTTTACGAAAAATATTTCGATATGATACTTACGAACCTCAGAGAACTCGAAAAAAACGGCAGAAATTCAAAGCCGTCGTTTGCGAAAACGGCTGAAATAGTTTCGGAACTTTACGGAGCGCCCGAAGAAAAGATAAAAGAGGCGCTTTCCTTCCTTATCGACGAAGGATATATCCTCCGCAAGGAAACTGCTTTCGGCAGAAAAAAAGTTATGTCCCTCGACATTGACTGGGATAAGATAGAATCGGACGAGATATGGGTGAAAGACCCGTTCTTAAAGAAAAAGGAAGAGCCGCCGAAGACGGAAAAGAAGACGGTCGCGATAATCGAAAAGAAAAAAGAACCGTCAAAAAAGCCCGCCGCAAAACTAAAGGCGGAAACGAAAACCACAAACAAAGAAACCGTCAAACCGGAAACAAAAACCGTCAGAAAAGAACCCGTAAAAAAGAAAAAGCCCGCCCCGAAAAAAACGACGGCGGAAAATAAAAAGACCGAAGATAAAGAAAAAATAACGGTCACGGGTACGGTCATAGCGCCCGTCGGCGCTCAGCCGAAAAAGAAAAAGCGGAGATATTATCCGCCGAAGAAAAAGGCGACAGCCGAAAAAGCAGATAAATAAGAAACAGCCCGATTTTTTTCGGGCTGTTTTTCATGTCATGACCGCATATAAACTTCGCCCCTCTTGACAAATGCAGACCCGATACTGTAATATGATAACAGAAAACTTTTAAGGAGCATAATATGAAACGCTGTATTTTACGCCTTATTCCGATTATATGTCTTGTCTTTTTGCTTGCGGGGTGCGGTGAAAAGTCCGTTACCGAAATTTACACCGACTATCTGAAAAATTTTGCCGATTCTTCTTTTGAAGTGCACTATCTTATCAGAGATATCGATAACGACGGAACGCCCGACCTTATCCTGCCCGACAATACGTCCTTAAAAATATATACCTATACCGATTCGGTAAAAGCAGTCGGCAGTTATGACTTTGTAACGGGGACCGTTCAGTATCTTTATTCCGACAACAAGGATTTTTCGGGCATTTTCTATGTGACCGCGGGCGGAGGATATAATCACTATGGCTATCTGACCGTCAAAGACGGAAAAGTCACGACGGAAGATTTATGGGAAGAGGATTTTTCCGGAATTTCGGGAGAAAAGAACAAAATCGAAGACCTTTCGGAAAACAGGGCTCTTGTCGACGAATCGAAAGCCGTATCGCAAAAAGAGCAGAAAATAAATTTTGAAATAATGAAAGGTTCTGCCG
>CAKSQP010000099.1 GCA_934486965.1 uncultured Eubacteriales bacterium | reverse complement strand
CCTCAAGACAGCCGCAATAGGCGTAAAAGCCGCGCCCGTCGAGTTTTCCCGCCTGAGGTTTGTGGACGTGTCCGAGCGCCAGATAATCTATATTTTTTTCACGGAGACGTCTCAGGTTTATATCGGAGGGTCCGTCCCCGACCTGTCCGTGCAAAGTCACGATATTTATACCGTCCGACGGCAGAGAAAGGGCGGCGTAAAGAGAAACGATGTTACTCTGCGTTATCTCCGCTCCCGTTATATTCACATTCCCGTAGGAATAAGTCGTCCAACCGTCGGAAAATGTCTTCAGATTTTTCGGAGTTTCCCCGCCGAAAGAGTTTATGTCGTGGTTTCCGCGGAGATACAGAAAATCTATATCGGGATTATCTTCAACGACGCCGCAGAAAAAGTCTTTGTCTTTTTTGAAAGGTCTGTCCGAATCGAAAAGATCTCCCGCGATAATGATTGCGGAAACGCCGTTTTCCTTTGCGTATTCCGTCATTTTTAAGAATGTGTTCCTGATTTCATTTTTTCTCTCGTCGGCAAGGCTTTTCGGGTGCAACGAGTCCATTTTTGAGCCGAGATGAATGTCGGCAGTATGAATTATCTTCATTTTCCACCTCAAAAATATTACTGCTTAGGCAGAGAAGAATCGAACTTTTATCGCCCGACGCAGGCTCTTTTCTGTGCTTTTCCCTTTTTTCGCCTTGTCGGGCGTCAGCCCGACTGCATCTCAAAAAGAAAAAAATCCCTCGAAAAGTTCTCTGCGGCGGGTGCACGCAGTTTTCACGGTACGGATTTTTGGTATAACGACAAAGGAACCGCAGTGAATACTGTCGTATTTACAAGGTGCCTGCGAAAGTTAGGACGGAAAGCCGTCCGTTAAAACCGATAAGAGTTCAATTCTTCTCTGCCTTTACAGTATATCATAACAGACCGCAAAAATCAATTATCGCCGCGCATAAAATACGCGGCGACTTTCTCACAGGAATTTATCAAGTTCGGCTTCGACCGTTTTATTTATTTTCACTTTCGGGTTTTTATAGATCCTGCCGCGTGAAACGACCGTTTCGACACGGCGCAGAGCCCGAAGATCTTCAAGCGGATTTTCGGCGGTAACTATCATATCGGCGGATTTTCCCTTTTCAATGCTTCCCGTCTCGTTTCCTATTCCCGCGACCTCAGCGCTTTTAAGAGTTGCGGTATGGAGAGCAAAGGAATTCGAAACTCCGACATATTTTACAAAATAGCAGAGTTCGCGCCAGAAATCGTACTGCGTTATCCACGGACAGCCGACATCGTTGCCGAGGACAACGGGTATCCCGTTTTTGACTGCGGCTTTCGAACATTCGATAATGCCTTCGAAAACGACGTTGCCGTTATACTGTTCGACTTCGGAAGCGTTTGTGATACTCCTGTCGAACAAAGCATACGGAAGCGCCGGCGAAAGAGTAGTGCACAAAAACGCGTTGTTTTCCGCAAAAAGGCGGAGAATCTCGTCGTCGGGCTTTGCTCCGTGTTCTATGGAATCGACTCCGTTTTCGAGCGCAAGTCTTACGCCCTCGGGAGATTCGACATGAGCCGCGACCTTATAGCCGTTTTCATGAGCCTTGTCGCAGACCGCTTTTATCATTTCGGCGGACATCTTGACTTCGCCAGGAACGCCTTTTTCCTTTGCGTCAAGCACGCCGCCCGTGATCATAAGTTTTATGAGGTCGACTTTTTCCTTTTCGTTATGCTCAAGACATTCGAGAGCCTCGTCAACGCTGTGTGCCGCCACCGCGACCGACCCTGCCATGTGTCCTCCGGGAACGGATATCCCCTGATTTGCCGCAAGGATACGCGGTCCGACCTTTTTACCCGCATTTATTTCGTCGCGGAGTTTTGTATCGAAATCGCCGAGACCTCCGACGGTCCTTATCGTCGTAACTCCGCTCATAAGTTCGGTTTTCGCAAAGGACGCGACAAGTTTATACGCGACGGCGCGGGTAAGACCCGAACTCATTATCTTTTTTACGAGTTTTTCGTTGTCGCGCTGTTTTTTCTGCGGTTTGCCGTTGCCTGCAAGGTGAACGTGCATATTTATAAGTCCCGGCATTATATATCTTCCGCCGAGATCGAATTTTTCAGCGTCGGCAGGCTCTTTTCCCGCAGGAACGATATCCGAAATTTTTTCGTTTTCAACTATTACGGAAAGCCCCTCTTTTATTTGCATATCAAGGCTTCCGTCAAGGATTTTTCCGTTTATAAAGGCTGTTTTCATTTTCTCTCCTCACTTTCCGAGAGCATTATAGCAGACTTTTTATAAAAATTCAAGAGTAAGGCGGCGTACTTTTGTACGCCGCCTCGGTTGGTAGTGTTGATCAACACGCCGCCTTACTCTTTGGTAGATTTATAATATTCCGGATTCGGAAATCACGGTGGAATATATCTTTCTCAGATCGGGTTCCTTTAACTGAACCGGATTGTTTTTGAGCCTTACGGGATTTACGGAAGAAGTTAAGAGTTCAAGGTCTTCCGCCTTTACCGGAACTTTTCTGTCTTCGAAAAGTCTGTCGTAAAGTTGTTTCAGAAAACTTATCGCCTCTTCGGTTCTTTCAAAACCGAGTGCGTGGGAAATATCCGAGAACGTTTTTTCGAGTTTTTCGTCGGAGACCCTGAAATTCATAAATTCCCATACATAAGGAAGGCAGGTAAATGCCGCTCTGCCGTGGGGAATTCCGTAAAGGGAGGTGAGTTTGTAACTCATCGCGTGAGCCGCCGTCGTCTGGGTTATGTTTATCGCTCTTCCCGCGTAATTCGCGGCGATCATCATTTTTTCGTTGCCGTCGTCGGTGTTCTCAAGATATGCGTCAAGGTTCTCTTTTATCATTCCGACCGCTTTTTCGGAAAGTTTGCGGCTTTCGTCGTCGGCGTTGACCGACCACCATGATTCAATTCCCTGACACAGCGCGTCCATTGCGGTGCATTTTTTCTGATACAGTGGCAAAGTCGAAAGCACTCGGCTGTCGAGGATAGCGTAATCGGGAATTGCGTCAACGTTTGAGACCGACTGTTTTTTGCCGTTATAATAAATTACGGCGTAGCGCGTCGATTCGCTCCCCGTACCCGAAGTTGTAGGAACGGCGATAAGCAGAATATTGTTTTTTACATATTCCTGTTCGAGATAATTTACCGACGGATCCATCTTCGAATAAAGTTTTATACATTTTGCGACGTCCATGCTGCTTCCGCCGCCGACGGCGATAATGCTGTCGCAGTTTTCCTTATTGAAAAGGTCGACACCTTTGCAGACGTCCTCATATTTCGGGTTCGGAGTAAAATCGGAAAAACGGACAAGGGAAATATCCGAAAACGAAATTTCGTCGTGAAGAACTATTTTATCGAAAGCGGGGTCGCAGACGAGAAGCGCCTTTTTTTTGCCGTGGCTTTCAAGAATTTCGTGAATTTTTTTACCTGTTTCGTGAGATACCGTAACCATACTTCTTACCTCACTTTGAAAGGACTATATCGCAGAGTCCTCTGACGTCGTTTATTATGTAATCGGCGCCGCATTCCTTATAGACTTTGAAAACTCTGTCTCTTTCTCTTGCCTTTTCTTCTTCGGTAAGAGCGTTGAACTCTTCTTCGGAAAGCGCCATAAGAGAACTTCCCTCGATAATCCCGACGGTCTTCATTCCCGCGTTTTTGCCTTCGAGGATATCGGCGACGGTGTCTCCGACTTTGAGCGCCGCAGATACAGACGATACTTTAAGAGTCTGAAGATTGTTGAATATCATAAACGGATAGGGTCTTCCGACAAAGCCCGTGGAATTCGGGGAGAACCAGCAGTCGGGGGCATATCCCTGCTCTGCCGCTTTTTCGGTCACTATCGCCATCATTTCGTCGTTATAGCCTGTCGTCGAACCTATTTTTATTCCCGCGTCGCGCAGTTTCCGAACCGTTTCGCAGACATAAGGCTTCGGAGCGGAATATTCGGGAAGGACCTCAAAAATGAGTTCCTCGCTTCTTTCGTAAATCGCGTCAACGTCTTTTTCTTCGACGGGTCTTCCGTAAATTTTTTCCCATTCGGCGGCGATACGGGGCATTTCGAGCATCGCCTTTACATGGTCTCTTTTCGCTATTCCCATCGGTTTTCTTACTTCCTCGACCGTGGGTTCGATTTTATACTCCTTAAACGCAGAGATGAACGCTTTGACCGGTGCAAAACAGCCGTAATCGACGGTAGTTCCCGCCCAGTCGAAAATTATTGCTTCTGTCTTCTTCATCATACAGAACCTCCTTTTATCTTTTCTACAATTAAAGTTTAATACTTCAATGTAAAATCCGATATCGGAGAAATGTAAAATTCAGATAAAATCAAAAGCGGCTTCGCAGGAATAGTACCTTGCAAAACCGCTTTTACAGGAGAGAAAATTTTTATATTCAGTTTTTTGCCCACCCCGCATAGAGTTTTACCTCTTTCGGTCGGGTATAATCGGGTTCGTTACCGTCTTTTTCGTAAAACGCTGTACCATGGAGAACCTCTTTTGATTTTTTCGTACATTCTGCGTCTTCATACCAGCCCGCAAAAGAATATCCGTCTCTTTCGGGAACAGGATAAGAACAAAGATAAACATAAGTTCCCGACAACATAGGTCCTTCTGCATTATATTCGGCAGTCTGCCCTCCGTCAATATTTCCGCCGTTTGCATCAAGAAAAAGACGGAGACCGCCGTCTTGGTTTTCGCTCCGCCATGACGCGTGAATTTCAATATTTCTGCCGCCGTCTTCGGGTTTGACGTAAGAAACGTTTTCGGAATTTATTTCTTCGACAAGCCCCGTTCTTCCGTCGGAATAATACATGACCCAACCCGTGAATCTGTATCCGTCGGCGGTCGGCGGATCCTCAAGAGACTGAGAAAGTCCCATAAGAAGTTGCTGTTCGAAAATAAAGCCGCTCTCTCCCCTTTTTATGCCGTCGGGTTCGGCAGGATCAAAAATATCGAGATAAACGGTATAGTAGTCCGTTGTATCTTCAAGCGGATATACGGGAAGAGGAGACAACGAAACCCCGTTATCCGTTTTGCCGTTCACGATGTCGTTTTTCGGCTGTTCTGTCTTAGTATATTCGGGTTTTTCGACAACCGTATTTTCGTGCAAAGCCATTCTCTCCGAGAAAACAATAACACAAACAAGCAAAACCGCCGCAACAAGGAAAAATCCTTTTTTCCTTTTATGGGAAGTCGGAGGAGATTTTTTGCCTCCCCCCTGAAGATATTCGTCGGGAAGCGGCGCAAATTCAGTCGGACGCCCGAATTCTTTATCCGCCCTGTTCATTTCTGATGAACGTCAAGTTGCGGATAAGGACATTCGACGCCGATTTTTCTGAAACCGAGAAGCAAAGCGCGGTTGAGAATTCTCGTTGCGGAGAAAATATCCTTTTCCGAAACTTCAACAACAAAACGGAGTGTTATTCCCGAATCTCCGAGTTGCTGAATTCCGAGATAC
>CAKSQP010000098.1 GCA_934486965.1 uncultured Eubacteriales bacterium | reverse complement strand
AAAAAACGGTTAAATCGATAAGTCCGGCGGAAGACAGCATAGTTTTTATTGAGAACTACGACGGATACTATTCCGAAACCGACGGCGTTTTCTATTATGATTTTTACAGAAAATACGAAAATGACCTTGAATTTACCGTAACATACAGTGACGGAACATCTGAAAATCTTACGATCTACGACTCCGAGCAACGCGACGGGGCTGATTGCATAAAATGCAACGCAAGCGATAGCCAGCGTGAACAGCCGTGGTCTTTGGGTTCGGAAAACTATATGCTTGTCCGTTATAAAAACGCAAGCGTGACCGTTCAGGTTACAATAGAAAAAAATCCCGTTGAAAGCATATCTGTTGCTTCGGGAGACGCGTATGTGTATGAAAATATCGACGGTCATATAAGCGACTACCTTGATTCCGACGGCAACGAATTTTTCTATTACGACGCAAAAACTGCGCTTGAAGACGTTGTTCTCGGCGTAAATTATTCGGACGGCAGTTACGGCGAGATCGATGTTGCGGAATATCGCGGAAAAGGGCTCTCCTTCAGGGCGGCTCAGGAAGATGACCACTGGACAAAAGACAAAGTAAATTATATAACCGTTTCTTTCTACGGAAAAGAGATCGCAGTTCCCGTAACGGTTATCGAAAGCCCCGTTGAAAAAATTGAATTTGTTTCGGGAAGCATTACTCTTTATGAAAATGCAGACGGATACACTGATATCGATAATAACGGCGAAGAATATTATTATTACGACTTACCTGACGACATGTACGATCTGAAATTCAGGATAACCTATAAAGACGGAACGATCGAAACCGGCAGAATTTACGATACAGTAAGAGACCGTCAGATATCGTCCGATTATTCCGTAATTCAGCAGACCGAACATTGGGCTGTGGGAAAAGAAAATTCCTTTACCGTAAGTTACATAGGTGCGACGGTCAAAGTTCCCGTTGAAATAACCGAAACTCCCGTTGAGTCGCTCGAACTTGTATCCGACGGGTTTACTCTTTACGAAAATACAAACGGTGATTGGCATAACGGCGGGTATTTCTACTATTATCTGCGAAATTGCGACGAAGATAAAATTCAGGTAAAAATAAATTACAAAGACGGCACTTCGAAAATTGCGAACCTTAATGAATCCGTTGACGGAAGAACTATCTACATAGACGACGATCAGGACGAAAACCCGTGGACTGTCGGAAATACCTATTATGTAACGGCGTCTGTTTTCGGTGCGTCGGTAAAAATCCCCGTAAAAATCGTTGAAAATAACATTTCTTCAATAGAACTTGTTTCCGGAACCGCTTCCGTTACCGAAAATTTCGGCGGAAGAATGAGTACCGATGACTTTGGAAAACAGTATTACTACTATTATGTCTGGGACCTTGGACTGAATAATTTTATTTTCAGAATAAATTATAATGACGGAACATTCTCCGACATTCGTTACGGCGACAGCAACCGTTTTTCTTATGTTGACAGGCAGAAGGAAAATCACTGGACCGTCGGAGGGCGGAATATCCTTACCGTAAGATATCTCGGTGCGTCCTATGATATCAGCGTGACCGTAAATGAGACCCTTGTTTCGGGAATTTCCGCGAACTTAAGCGAACCTATCGAAATTGCGGAAAACATGAACGGACATTATGAAAACGGCCGTTTTATCTATGACCTGCCGTATAATCAACTTGAAGACGTATATTTTACGGTCGACTATAAGACAGGATATAACAATCAACTTAAATTTACCGATATAAGTTCCTATATTACATATTCTTCCGATCAGAAAACCAATACATGGAACGGCGGCGAGGTCCATTATTTTACAATAGATTATATGGGCGCTAAATGCGATATTCCCGTATTTATCAAGAGTTCGAATATCAAATCTTTCGAACTTATTTCCGGACCGCTTTTCTGTTACGGACCGAACTGCGATATATTCGATATTATTATGGACGCCGAATTCCGTATTCATTTCAAGGACGGCAGTACTCAGGATATTTCTTATTTTGACGAATATGAAGGAAACCGAATAGAATATGTCGACGACCGCCGTGAAAATCCCTGGGGCGTCGGTGAAAACCTCCTTACTCTGACTTTTGCGGGACTTTCGATCACCGTCCCCGTTACGGTTTACGAAAACCCGATCGAAAGAATGGAGATAGTCTCCGGTCCTATCGTTCTTGTCGAAAATCTCAGGGGAAGTTGGCTTCCTGTAATAAATAATCAGACAGGCGAAATCGAAGAATATTTTAATTATGACCTTTCTCACTGCAGAAATGATATCAAAATAAAACTTTATTATAAAGACGGGACCGAAAAAACCGTTTCGGCAAACGAACCGCCGCTTCCCGGTACGGTATTTTCAATTGTTGATCAGCAACATTCGGAGCATTTCAAACTCGGAACGGATAACTATTGCGAGATAAAATATCTTGATCTGCCCGAAGTCAGAGTTCCCGTAACGGTAGAACAGAATCCGATTGAAAAAATAGAACTTGTTTCCGACGGTCTTTCATTTATTGAAAACACCAACGGATATATCGACATTGATAGCGAAGGCAACGAATATTACCGTTATTATTTCAGTCTCTACGGGCTTAAGTTCAAAGTTATATATCGCGACGGACATACGGAAACGGTAAATTACGAAGACGGAATAGACGGCAATGATTTCACTTATCCGTGGAACGAACAGGCGTCTTCTCCGTGGAAAAAAGATAAAGAAAACTTCATTACTCTTTCCTGCAATGGTGTTTCGGTAAAAGTTCCCGTAACGATAAAAGAATTTCCGATAGAGTCTCTTGAACTTATTTCCGGCGAGGTTTCTCTTATTGAAAACGGAAACGGTGAGTTTGACGAAAAAGGGAATTTCATATACCGTTATTATCTGGACGATGCCGATAATTTCAAATTCAAAGTCACCTATAAAGACGGTCATACAGAGACTATCGGAATATACGATACTGTTGAAGGTCTGAGTCTCGAAACTTCCGATAATCAGCGTGAAGAACCGTGGCTTCGCGGCAAGGAAAATTATCTTATCGCGTCGATAGGCGACGTGAAAACAAAAATCCCCGTAAAGATAGTCGAATCTCCCGTTGCTTCTCTCGAACTTCTTTCCGAAAAACCCGAAGTTCCCGGATCCTACAATTTCAATTATCTTGATTCTCTGCTTGAAGGACTTGCCTTCAGAATAAAATATAAGGACGGTTCTTCAAAGATCGCAGTATACAACCGTCAGCCTATTGACGGCTACTCAATAATCATTACCGAGACTTGCGAAAACTGGATCGTAGGCGAAAACAAGATCAAAGTTTCCTATCTCGGCGCGATATGCGAAGTTCCCGTTACCGTAACCTCCAAGGTCGTAACAGGGCTTGAATATGTTTCAGGTAAGTTCGAATTTTACGAACACTGCGGCGGTTATATTGATTGGGACGACATATATTCTTATGACAAATGGGCAAACTGCGACATCGTTATCCGCATATCTTACAGCGACGGCTCTTCCGAGGTCGTTCCCTTTGTTGATTCAAAAGCAAGAGTATCTCTTGAAAACCAGAGTTATCAGAATTGGACAGTTGGCGGAGTATACGACGGAATTGTCTCTTACGGCAGTCATAGTATAATCGTTCCGGTCGTAATATCCGAAAATACCGTAGAGCGAATCGAAATAACAAAAGCCCCGACTTTTGTTTATACTTACGGAGATAGCAAACACGGATCGGTAAATGACGACGGATATTACATATCCGGATTTAATTTTGAGGGTCTCGAATTTACGGCATTTTATAAAGACGGCAGTTCGAAACATTATACTTATCAGGACATTGCAGACGGAAAACTTGATTTCGATGTCGAAGCGTCGCTTGAAACTGCCGCGAAAATAGGGAAGAATACGGTCACCTTATCATACAGGGGTGCTACGGCAGAGTATGAAGCGGAAGTCAGGGCAAGTTCTGTTAAATCTGTTTCGGTCATCAAAAAGCCGGAAAACACGACATATCTCGGAACCCCCGACCTTACCGGCGCGGTTATCCGTATAACGTATACCGACGGCACTTATATCGACAAAACCGTAACCTTTGACGATCTTGTACCCTATTACAGCGGTTCATCACAATACAAAATAAAATTGGGTGAAGACGATTTCATACATCTGAGTTCGTATGCTTACGGCTCCTGGGAAATTTCATATTTTGACGCGGTCTGCGAATTGGATTTCTTTACTCCTGTTTCGGAAGATAAGGTCTACAATAACAAGGGTTGCGAACTTGTAAAACCCTCAAAAACGGGCGACGGTATGTCTCTTAAAATAACCTATAACGACGGCACCGGCGACACCGTTAAGTTTATTACCGTAAAAGGAACCGAGGATAAGGACGGAGTCTTCAACGGCATAGCAAGAACCGATTTCGGAATTCTGGCTTATTCGATTTCAAAGATATCTGTCGACGGAGACAGCACTCTTTATATCTTCAATTCAAACTATAATATATCATCGGTAAAACTTGAAGAGAAATCGGACGTACTTTTCGGCGACGTCAACGGCGACGGCGTTGTCAATGCAAAAGACAGACTGCACCTCGCACGCTGGATCGCAAAATGGTCGGAATATCTCGAAATGGGAATAAACGAAGCAAATTCCGATCTTAACGGCGACGGCAAAGTAAACGCTCAGGACAGATTGATCCTTGCGCGCTACCTTGCGCATTGGGCAGGTTACGAGACTCTGCCTGCAAAATAAAACCAAAAAACCGAGGCGATTCCGCCTCGGTTTTCTGTTGCATAAAAATTCCCCGAAGCCAAATCTTCGGGGAATAATTTTTGTCTGTCAGTCCTTTTTGAGGACGGAGATAGCGTCCGCAATGGTCTTTTCGTAGGCTTCTCTTCCGTATTTATCGACTTCGGCTTTGTTCTTTTCGCCGTGGGTAAGACAGCCCGCGCCGCCTATACAGCCGCCGACGCAAGCCATACCTTCGATAAAGTTTGCGTCAAGCAGGTTTTTGCTCTTTTTGAGAAGAGCGACTCTGCAGGCTTCGATTCCGTCGCAGGAGCAGGCTTTGAGTTCGAAGTCCGAACCGTGTTCTTTAAGACCCTCGGCAACGGCGTCGGAAAGTCCTCCGCAGCGTGCAAATATTCTTCCGAAATAGGAAGCGTTGTCGAGAATGTCCTCCGAAAGGGTGGTGATGTCAATTTCTTTGCTGTCGAAGAGCGCCTGTAATTCCTCGAAAGTCAGCGCAACGTCGACATACTTCCTGACTTCCTCTTTCTGAACCTCCGCTTTCTTTGCGGTGCAGGGCCCTATAAAGACTATCTTGCAGGGCGCCTCATGCTCTTTTATGTATTTTGAGATCGCAGCCATGGGCGAGAGGTTATGGGAAACGAACGGCAGGAGCGCAGGGAAAGATTTTTCGATATAACTTACGAAAGCGGGACAGCAGGAACTTGTCAGGAATCCTTTTTCTGCGAGTTCCGCGGATTCTGAGTCCGCGACCATATCGGCGCCGAGA
>CAKSQP010000097.1 GCA_934486965.1 uncultured Eubacteriales bacterium | reverse complement strand
ACCTACACCCTTAGCAGGGGCGCCTCTTCACCAGCTTGAGTACTTCTCCGTTCAGGTGAAAACGTAGGCGATATTTCGCTACCGTAATATTATACACGAGTTTTGTCCCTTTGTCAAGCCTTTGCGCGGCGGTAATTGAAAAATAATTGTAAAAGAGCCGCGGCCGGAAGTTTCTCCGTCTGCGGCTCCGAATCGGAATTTTTATTTTTTGTCGTCTTTTTTCTTCGGGAGAGCCATTGCAACAAGGATTATCCCAATAAGATTTACGCCTATCGAGAGCCCGACAAGCAGACCGTTTGCAAAGTCCCCGAACGAAGTTTCCGCACTCTGAGAAAAAAGCAGAGACAGAAGATAAAGAACATTTCCGAGAATTATAAGAAATAAGCCGATTTTTGATTTATTCATGTAAAGCCTCCGTTATACCGTATCTGGCTGAATTATTCGGGTAAGCCCCGTACCCGCGCTTTTCGCAAGCAGTTTTATCGCCTGAGTTACCGCTTTTCTTGTCGGTTCGTCAAGGTTCTTGACCGATTTCAGGACGGTTTTGGTGTTTTCGAACCAGTTTTCGCCGAGTTCGTGAAGTGTTGAAACGTTTGTTTCGGAAATCACCTCAAAAATCGCGTCGGTGAATTTTTCACGCTGTTCGTAATCCATATCGGCAATCCACGCCTTTAAGGTGTAATCGACGAATTTACTGCTGTTGTCGACCGTTTCGAGATAGGAAAAACCGTCCCTTTCGACGTCCCACGAATAGATATCATGCTGCATTATTCCCGTGTTGCGGCTGTGGACTATCGTATATTCCTCCTCGTGCGAAAGTAACATTCCGACGACCGACGACTGCGGAACAAAGGTTCTCACCCTGTCGCAGATATTTTTATAGCCCTGCTTAGAAAGCACTTTTTCGTCAAACCCCGGTCCGTCGTAATTCCAGACGGTCTTGATTCTCGGCTGAATTTCCTTTTTGCAGAACGCCGCCGAATAAACCGCAAGGTTTCCGCCCTTCGAATGTCCGCCTATCAGAAATTCGCCGTCATAGCCTTTCGCGGCTTCTTCAAGATAACCTACCGCAAGTTGCTGGGCGGGAACGGGGCAGACAAACCCCATATTAAAATCTTCTTTCCAGCCGATTATCGTGTTATCGGTCCCTCGGAACGCGACAAAACGCAGGTCTTTCGTTATTTCCGCGGTTATCGCGGAAAACTGCGTCTGCGTTTCTTTGTCGGTGCGGCTGACGAAATCGGAAAGTTTAAGTCCCGAAAATCTTTTGCTTTTCGCAAGTTCCCCGAGAAAACGCACGTCGTTTTTAACACGGATAATATTTTCAAGGTCGGGAAGCAACAATATTCTTTTCGCCGCCGCCTTTACCGTTATTTTTTCGCCTTTTCTGAGAATTTTCTCAAAAAGTTGATAGGAAAGTCTCGCCAAAATAACGCCGTCGACCTCGCAGAAAGGCGCTTTCGAAAAGGTCAGGTCTCCGCGCCAGTAAAGATAATCGAAAATATCCGCCATAATAATCCCCTCCGCCGATATTATAAATAAAATGCGATACAAAGTCAAGGGTTGAAATTTATCTTTATATATGCTAAAATTATCCGAAAGGCGGTGAGAAAATGACTTCACCCGAATATATCGAATTCGTCGCCGAAAGGCTGTCGGCGTTTTACGACGTCCGATATAAAAAGATGTTCGGCGAATATATGATCTATATTGAGGACAAACCCGTTATAACGGTCTGCGACAACACCGTATTCGTGAAAATGTTTCCGGAACTTTCCGAAATAATGAAAGACGCGGAGATCGGGAAACCGTATCCGTCGGCAAAGGACTGTTATATATTGGATATCGAAGACGAAACGCTTTGTCAGAAAATTTTACCGATTTTGATAAAAAAAACTCCTCTTCCGAAGAAGAAAAAGGCTTGACAAAAGTCCGAAAGCGTACTATAATAGCAAAGTACGATTTCGGACTTTTTGAGGTGTTTATGGAAAATATAGTTTCAAAAGAACTGCGAAGATACAATTATCTTTTAAGCGAAACAGATGCGGCGTATCACGAGGCTTCGGTTAAAACCGGACTTTCGGACAGCGTTTCGATGATTCTTTATACGCTTTACGAAAACGGCGGAGAATGTCTTATAAAAGACGTAAGGACCTGTTCGGGAATGTCGAAACAGACCGCGGGGTCGGCTGTCAAAAAACTTGAAAATGACGGGATCGTCGGTCTTTTTGCCGAAGGCAGAACAAAGCGGATAACTCTCACCGAAAAGGGAAAAACTCTTGCCGACAACACCGTTAAAAAGATAATCGAAGCGGAAAACGATGTTTTTTCTTCCTGGAAAAAGGAAGATGTCGAAACCTATTTCAGGCTTACGGCAAAATATCTCGAAGATTTCAAAAAAAAGATGACGGAGAAGCAATAATGACGGGACTTGCAGGTCATTTCACATACGGACGGCTTTTGCGTTTTACGCTGCCGTCGATAATAATGATGATTTTTACTTCGATATACGGGATAGTCGACGGATTTTTCGTTTCGAATTTCGTCGGGAAGACTCCATTTGCCGCCGTGAATTTCATAATGCCGGTGCTTCTGATTTTGGGCTGTGTCGGTTTTATGTTCGGAACGGGCGGCAGTGCTCTTATCTCGAAAACAAGGGGCGAGGGAAACGAAAAGAAAGCGAATGAAATCTTTTCGCTCGTCGTTTTCGTCGCTGCGGCTCTCGGCGTTATAATAGCTGTTCTCGGAATGATTTTTCTCCGTCCCATAGCAGTGCTGCTCGGAGCCGAGGGACAAATTCTCGAAGACAGCGTGGTTTACGGAACCATAATCCTTGCGGCGTTGCCTTTCTATATTCTGCAATATGAATTCCAATGTCTTTTCGCGGCGGCGGAAAAACCCAAGCTCGGACTTGCCGTAACGGTAGCTTCCGGCTGCACGAATATGGTGCTTGACGCCCTGTTTGTCGCCGTTTTTGAGTGGGGACTTGTCGGAGCGGCTGTCGCAACCGCTTTAAGCCAGTTTGTCGGCGGAATTATTCCTATTATATATTTTGCAAAGAAAAACAGCAGCGTTCTTCGCCTTTCAAAATGCAAGTTTGATATAAAAGCGATAGGAAAAACCTGTGCGAACGGCTCTTCCGAATTTATGAGCAATGTTTCGATGTCGCTTGTAAGTATGCTTTACAACGCAAGCCTGCTGCATTACGCGGGCGAAAACGGAATTGCAGCCTACGGCGTTCTGATGTATGTCGGAATGATTTTTCAGGCTCTCTTTATCGGATATTCTGTCGGAAGTGCACCTATTGTCGGATTTAATTTCGGAGCAAAGAATACCGATGAACTGAAAAGCGTACTTCGAAAAAGCCTTGTCATAACCCTTGTCTGTGCGGTATTTATGTTTGCCGCAGGCGTCTTTTTCGGAAAGCCGATGTCTTCGATATTCGTCGGCTATGACCCCGAACTTCTCGAAATAACAACTCACGCATTTATGATTTTTTCTTTTTCTTTTCTGTTTTCGGGATTTGCAATTTACGGCTCGTCGTTCTTTACGGCATTAAACGACGGTCTGACCTCCGCCCTGATTTCTTTTTTGAGAACACTTGTTTTTCAGGTCGCCGCAGTTATAATTTTCCCCATTTTGTGGGACATTGACGGCATATGGTTTTCGCTTGTCGCTGCCGAAGCCGCCGCAGTCGCCGCAACCGCGGTCTTCCTCTTTGCAAAAAGAAAGAAATACGGTTATATGTGATGCAGACGATAGCCGAAGCTCTCGAAAAACTGAAAAAATCGCCGTTCCGAGCGAAATTTTACCTTTCGGAAAAAGACAAAGCCTATATTTCCGAAAAGGGGCTTGACGAAATAAGAAAGCACGCCGAAAAGTTTATTGCCGAAAGGCTTGCCTCGGCAAATCCGAAAAACGACGGCAGGCAAACGCCGATGCGTGGTCACCCTGTGTTTATTTCGCAGCACGCCTGTGCCTGCTGCTGCCGCGGCTGCCTTGAAAAGTGGTATAAAGTCCCGAAAGGTCGCCCGCTTACCGAGACGGAACAGGAAAAGATAGTCAATCTTCTTATGGCGTGGATAAAAACAGAATATGAAAATTAAAAAATCCCCCGTTTGGGGGATTTTTCAGTCTTTTGTAACAGTAAAAAACAGCCTCGGCATTTTTAAGATGATTTTGCCGTCTTGCTGTGTTTTGAAATTCTCCGAAATGAGTTTCTTTAAGTCGGAGACAAATTCTTCTTTTTCGGACAGCGAAAGGACATCGTAATAGGGGCGCAGTCCGCTCCCCTCGTACCACCCGATAACATCGTTAAAAGAGTTTACCGTGTGGTAATATTCCGTTTCCCAGATCGAGAAATCGGCTGAAAGCGATGAAAGAATATCATAATATTCCTCGGGCGAAAGTTCGTTAAAGAGCCGCACTTCTTTTAATTTTTTCCATTTCGTATCAAGCAGAGAAAAAAGCAGTCCGTAAAAAACGGATTTTCTTTTATACGGGATCTGGACCGCAAGCCTGCCGCCCTCCGAAAGATGAGAAAAGAGCGACGGGATAAGAGTTTTGTGATCGGGAATCCAATGGATACAGGCGTTCGAAAAAATAAGGTCGAATTTCTCCGAAATTCCGTCGGGCAAAAACGCTTTTTCGAAACGGATATCTGGGTGTTTTTCCCTTGCCTTTTTTAGCATATCATCAGAAGAGTCAACGCCGATGATTTTTTCCGCGCCGAACTTTTTTGCAAGCAGGGCGGTGCTGTTTCCGGGTCCGCAGCCCGCGTCGAGAATTTTTTCGGGCGAAAAGTCGGAAACACGCGACAGAAGATCCGCCGCAGGCTGTGTTCTTTCCCTTTCAAATTTCAGATATTGAGCCGAATTCCAGTCGGACATATTATCACCTCTTTCCGATGATTATACCACGGCGGAAAATGTTTTTCAAGAGTTGCAAAACCGAAAAAAGCGTGATATAATTAAGGCGTATGAAAGGAGATTTTTTATGAAGATCACGGTTATAAGTTCAAGTTTAAGAAAAAACAGTAATTCCGAAATGCTTGCGGACGAATTTATCCGCGGAGCAAAGGAAAGCGGAAACGAAGTTGAGAAAATAAATCTCGGCGGCAAAAAAATAAATTTCTGCATAGGCTGTCTTGCCTGCCAGAAAACGGGCAGATGCGTAATAAAGGACGACTGTGCCGAAATCAACGAAAAAATTCACGACTCGGACGTTCTCGTCTTCGCAACGCCCATATATTATTATGAAATGAGCGGACAACTGAAGACCGTGCTCGACCGCGCAAATCCGCTTTACGGTTCCGATTACCGTTTCAAAGATGTTTATGTCCTTTCAACGGCGACGGAAGACGAGGAATATGTCCCGAAACGCGCCGAAGAGGGTATCTGCGGCTGGATAGACTGTTTTGAGCGCGCCCGCCTTGCTGGAACCGTTTTTGTCGGAGGAGTAACCGCTCCCGGCGATATAAAGGGAAATGCGGGACTTCAAAAGGCTTATGAACTCGGAAAAAGCATTAAGTGAGGTAT
>CAKSQP010000096.1 GCA_934486965.1 uncultured Eubacteriales bacterium | reverse complement strand
ATATTGCTCGCTTCGCTGTTCATATAGCCTACCGCAAAAAAACGGATAAAGACTATCGTTACCGAGCACATTATCAGAATTACGAGAAAAAAGGACAGGATTATTTTTTTTCTTATTCCGAATTTCATGACGTGACCGATCGTTTACTGATTTGCCGAAGAATCGGTGACTTTATATCCGTAACCCCAGACCGTCTCTATCGAGAAATCCGTATTTGCGGCGTCGAGTTTCTTTCTTATTCTCTTTACAAGGTCGTCGACAGCCCTTGTGTCTTCGCCCGTATACTGATATCCCCAGATCTGCTGAAGAAGTTGGTCTCTGTTGAAGACTTTGTTTTTGTTCGTTACCATGAAATAGATGAAATTGAACTCCATGGCGGTGAATGCTATATCTTCCTCGGCGTCTTCCGACACTTTGACGATACGTCTTTCTTCGGGATATATCTTGATATCGCGGCATTCGGGGAATGTCGTCTTTATTTCTCTGCCGTTTCCGTCTATTCTGCGGAAGATCGCGTTTACTCTCGCAACAAGTTCTCTGGGGGAGAAGGGCTTCATCAGATAATCGTCGGCGCCCATTTCGATACCGAGGATCCTGTCAAGTTCTTCGTCGCGTGCGGAGACTATGATTATCGGGGTGTTTTCCTTTTTCCTTATAGCGTTGCAAAGTTCAAACCCCGAAATTCCGGGCATCATAATATCTATTATGAACATATCGGGATAATCGGAATTTTCAATTTCCGCAAGCAGGCTTTCACCGTCTACGAATTCTTTTGTTTCAAAGCCCTCTTTTTTAAGATAGGAGCATATTATTTCTCTTATGTTCTGTTCGTCGTCAACGACATATATTTTCTTTGCCATGTTATACCTCCGTTCTTTTTATTAGTATATCACATTTCAAAGTATAAATCAAATTTGTGTCAGAAATTTATATCATCTATTAAAACAAATAGGAACACTGTGTATAAAAATGACGGCGTTTTCATATTCTTGAACACAGACCTGAATAAAAAGGAGAGTATGAAATGCCAATACAGAAATATAAACCGGAGGGCTTCGACGGCACCGAACCTGCCTATTCCCATTCAGCCGTTGAAAAGGCGTTGCTTACGGGGCAGATAATCGAGGGGCGGGCTGTCAGATGCGATTCCGAAGGGAATCTTACCGTGAGCCTCGGAAAATATACGGGGATAATTCCGAGATATCTTTCCGCCGCGGGCGCAAAAAAGGGAGAGACAAAGGATATTGCGATACTGAGCAGGGTAAATAAGTCGGTCGCGTTTAAAGTCATTGCGTTTCAATATGAAAACGACCCGACGAAACTCTTGCTGGACAGATGTTCGGCTCAGGAGGAAGCCCTTGAGTATATGCTCGAAAATTATTGTCCCGGAGACGTTATCGACGCGAAAATTACGCATATCGAGCCTTTCGGCGTCTTTGCTGATATCGGGTGCGGGATAGTCGGGCTTCTGTCGATAGAAAATATCTCTGTCTCGCGTATTTCTCACCCGAAAGACAGATTTTATCCGGGGCAGAATATAAAAGTCTGCATAAAGAATATCGACCGAGAACAGAAACGTTTTGACCTGACGCATAAGGAACTTCTCGGAACATGGAGCGAAAACGCGTCGGAATTTTCGGTAGGGCAGACTGTCTGCGGCGTTATCCGCTCGATCGAGACCTACGGGATATTCATAGAACTGTCTCCAAATCTTGCGGGGCTTGCCGAATACACCCCGAATGTCGAAGAGGGACAGCAGGCGACCGTATACATAAAAAACATAATCCCCGAAAAGATGAAGGTCAAACTCAGCGTTATAGATTCGTTTTTCGTCAAAAGAAAGACCGAAGAACTCAATTATTTTATAACTTCGGGAAATATAAAAAGATTCGTTTATTCTCCCGAATGTTCCGACAGACTGATAGAGACCGTGTTTTAAGAAGAAAATCCCGCCGAAGCGGGATTTTTTTTCATCTTTTAAGCAAAAGTTTTTTCATTTCGCCTTTTTCGTCTTTCGATATAAGTCCCGTGCGGAAGGCAAGGACCGAACATACCGTACCGCCCGCGCATATTACGGATATTTTGGCAAAAATATTCATAAAAGGTTTTTTTACAATAAAAGTCAGCGGCAGTAAAATTGCGGAGAAAAGTATCAGGGACAGAACGATTTTTTTTGTGAACGACAGTGTCGACGCCCTGACCTTTTTCAGTTTGATTATTCCCATGACCGAATTGACGACATTTCCCGCATAAACGGTTATTATTACGCCGTAAAATCCGATTTTCGGTATTAAGAGGAGAACGGTCGAGGTGCGGAGCGCCGCTTCCGTAATGCTGTATCTCATTACCGTCATCTGCATGTCGAGCCCTTTGAGAATGCTGTCGCATATACAGTCGGCGTACATGAAAGGAATAAGCGGAGACAGGATTTTAAGCGTTGTGAAAAATTCGGCGTCGTTATATATCAACATTCCTATGTCGTCCGAAAACAGGAAGAAAATTTCCGCAAGCAGGAGCGAAAAAACAACGGTGAATGACAAAACGGAATCGGTCGATCGCCTTATTTTTACCGTGTCACCGACAGCCCTTGAATCTCCGATCTCGGGAAGCAGAAGCCGCGCGAAAGCCGTGACGAATACCGCAGGAAAACATATAAGAGGGAACACGAGCCCTTTTACGGTTCCGACAGCCGACAGTGCCGCGCTTTTTGTCATGCCGCTTTTTTGCAGACTTACGGGAATCAGAAGATTCTCGGCGGAAGAAAGCGCGGAGCGCAGACACGCGGAAAAAGAAAGCGGCAAAGCGGTTTTGGCGACCGATGTGCAGACGGACAGCCTGAAAGGTTCTTTCCCGAATGTTCCGAGTTCTGTTTTTCTGCATAGAAACGCGGAAACGAACGCCGCGGCAATCTCCGCCGACGTACAGCCGATAACAACGAAAACGCAGGCGGAAATCCCGTCTTTCGGCTTGAATATCCAAAGCAGGATAAAGGTTACGGCGATCTGAAAAAGATCTTCGGATATCTGGGTTGCCGAAGCAAACGGAACCCTTCTTACCGCAACGAAAAATCCCGAAAAACAGGACGCCGCCGCCATAAACGGAAAAGAAAAGGCAAGTATTCGGAGGCAGGTCGCAGTCTCGGGTATTCCTATAAGCAATGTCGCCGCACCGTCCGCAAAGAAAAACAGAAAGAAAGTTGCAGCAAGGGAAGGGAATAGTGCAAAAATAAAAACTCCCCTCAATATGTTTCTTACGCCGTTTTCCCGTCCCGTCGCAAGCGCTTCCGAAACGAATCGCGTTACGGTAAAAGAAAGCCCCGAACTTGCCGCCGTCGCTCCGAACGCGTATACCGAAATTATAAGTTGATAAATTCCCACGCCTTCGGACGTTATCGTTTCCGCAAGGTAAAAGCGGAATACAAGAGAAAGCGCTCCGAGAAAAACCGAAGTGAGGGAAACAAAAAGCAGATTGTAAATGAAATTATGCTTTTTCAACATCTCACCTCCGATATAAATAACTATGCGGTAAGACGTCTTTTGATAACGTATATCTTACAATTCTGCTCTTTACAAAAGGAAAAAAATGTGTTATACTGTATAAGAATAGAAAGGTGTTTCTTAATTCGGAATCTCTTTTGGTTCCGCTTCGGAGGAAAAAACTTTGAAATCAAACAACAGACCTACAATATTTTCCCGCATAGGCGATTTTTTCGTCTCTGTATGGAAAAAAATCTCAACTTTTGCCAAAGATGTCTATTCAAAAATACGCGCCCGTTTCGGGAGAGCCAAAGTCAACGCCAAGATAAGGAAAGAAACTTCGGATAAAGAACTTCTGAAATCGAAAAATCCCGACGTCGTCCTTTGGAAAGAAGACCCCGAAAAATACAGAAAAAAGAGAACGGGCTGGAGCCGTTTCGGCATTTCTGTCGGAAATATCGTCGCGATCTTCGTTCTGACCTTCGTTGCGATGATCGTCCTGATGGGCGGAATTGCGGCGACCGTCGTCTACGCTTATACGGATCCGTCGCTTGACGACAAATTTGCAAATCTCGAAATGGATTATACCACGGTCGTCTATGCAAAAAGCCTTGACAGCGCCGATTACGTCGAGTATCAGACTCTGTATAACGAACAGAACCGTATCTGGACGAGTATCGACGATATGCCCGACTATCTTCTCAAGGCGCTTATTTCGATCGAGGACAAACGTTTTTACGACCATAACGGCGTCGACTTTATAACGACTTTCCGTGCGACCGCGAAATATCTTCTGTATAAAGTCACGGGGCGCAGTACGTCTAACCTCGCAGGCGGTTCGACGCTTACACAGCAGCTTATAAAAGTCATAACCGAAGACAACGAGAAGAGTTCCATGCGAAAGGTCAAGGAAATTCTCCGCGCTTTGTATATCGAGCGAAAATACAGTAAAGAGCAGATAATCGAGTATTATCTCAACGCCGCCTATTTCGGAAACGGCTGTAACGGTATATATGCCGCCGCGAAATACTATTTCGGAAAAGACGTAAAAGATCTGACGGTGACGGAATGTGCCGCGATCGTTTCCATAACGAAATCTCCGTCCTATATCGAACCTTATAAGAACCCCGACGCAAACAAGGAAAGAAGAAACAACGTTCTTTATGAGATGTATACGCAGGGGTATCTTTCCGAAGAAGAGTTCAATACCTGTATAAAAGAAGATCTGAACCTCCGCGACCGTTCCGTAAAAAGCACTGTTTCTTCCGTAATGTCATGGTATTCGGATATCGTTTTCAATGAAGCAAAGGATATTATAAAGGAAGAACTCGGATATACGGAAGACGAGGCTGTCTCCTATATTTATTCGGGAGGTCTCCGCATATACACGCCTTGTATCGTCGAATATCAGACGATAATGGAAGATTATTTCGAAAATGAGGATAATTACCCGAAAGTTTCGAACGGCGACACTCTGCCTCAGGTCGCAATGCAACTCATGGACCCGACTTCGGGCGACGTTCTCGCAGTCGTCGGAGGTCGCGGCAAGAAGACCGAAAACAGAGTTCTGAGCAGGGTCACGCAGACAAAACGTCAGCCGGGTTCTTCAATAAAGCCTCTTTCCGTTTACGGTTACGCTATTGAAAACGACATGATAACCGAGGGTTCGGCAATCGACGATTCGCCGCTCCGTATAAACGAAAACAACGGAAAATACACTCCGTGGCCGATGAACTACGACCGCGTCTACAACGGTGTTATGGATATCAAATCGGCGCTCAGCCATTCGTATAATACTCCGCCCGCAAAACTTCTTAAGGAAATAGGAATAGACGTTTCCTACGACTTTATGAAGACTATGCTCGGGATCAAGAACCTTGTCGAAGCGGATAAGATAGACTATGCGCCGCTTTCTGTCGGTGCCGTGACGAACGGTCTGACGATGAGAGAAATGGTCTCCGCCTACACCGTTTTCGCGAACAAAGGAGTTTATTCCGATTCGAGATATGTTACAAAGATAGAGACTCACGACGGAAAAATACTTTACGACGGAAGCGTTGATAAGCGT
>CAKSQP010000095.1 GCA_934486965.1 uncultured Eubacteriales bacterium | reverse complement strand
GTAAAGGATTTTTCGATAAGAAAAAAGTGTAAACTTTTCAGACTTCCGATAATCAGAGGAATTTTTGCTTTTATCGAAAGCCTTGTCGTCGGCTACCGCTCGCTAATGCGTTCCGCGACCCTTGCGGGGCTCGAAGAAGAAACGAACGGGAGCAAAGCCGCGCAGGCGCTTATAATGACCGTCTCGGTCGTTCTCGGAGTTTTATTGGCGGTCGGACTTTTTATCGCTCTGCCGCTTTTCTGTATGTGGCTCATTTCCCTTGTTTTCGATTTCGGAATTTTCAAAACGCTTATCGAGGGCGCGATAAGAGTCGTCATTTTTCTTCTGTATATCGTAATAGTTTCTAAGCAGAAAGATATCAAGCGTATTTTTGAGTATCACGGCGCGGAGCATAAAACGATTTTCTGCTTCGAAGCCCGCGAGGAACTGACTTGCGAAAACGTCAAGAAACAGCCGAGACTTCACCCGCGTTGCGGAACGTCGTTTATTTTCCTCGTAATGATAATCAGTATCCTGTTTTTCTCGTTTGTTACCTGGAACAATTATTTCGTGCGTTTTGCATTGAAACTCCTGCTTATGCCGATTGTCGCGGGCGTGAGTTTCGAACTTATCCAACTTGCGGGAAAATATGACAATATCTTCACCCGAATAATAAGCGCGCCGGGTAAGGCGTTGCAGAAAATAACGACCGCCGAACCCGACGAACAGCAGATCGAAGTCGCGATAAAGGCGCTTGAAGAAAGCCTTCGGAACGACGACGGCGAAATAGACCCGACGATTGCTTATGGAAAATAGCCTTACTTTCGGCGAATACAGAAAATATCTGAACAGAATCAGCGAAAAAGAGCAGGGGAACGCAAAAATCATTTTTGCGGCTCTGCTTTCTTCCGTTACAAAAAGAACATTCGGAGAAACGGAAAACGACCTTATCATGCTTCCTCTTTCTCCGATTTTGCTTTCAGACGGGCAAAAAGCCGAACTTGAAAAAAAGACGGACGCCTTTTGCAGGGAGAATGTTCCGTATCAGTACCTTACGGGCGAATGTGAGTTTTACGGACGGAGTTTCTTCGTTAATTCCGATGTCCTTATTCCGCGAATCGATACCGAAACGCTTGTCGGAAAGGCGCTTGAAATTATCGGAAACGAAAAGAAAAAAGTGCTTGATCTCTGTTGCGGTTCGGGGTGTATCGGGCTTACGGTCGCCGCGGAAACGGAGTGCGAAATTTGCCTTGCCGATTTTTCGGCAGGCGCGCTTTCGGTAACGCGCAGAAATGCGGAGAGCCTCGGAGTTTCCGACCGCTGTGAAGTTATTCTGCACGACGTAAAAAAGGACCGCCTTGACGGGACTTTCGACGTTATCCTTTCAAATCCGCCCTATATTCCCGAAAACGATATGAAAACGCTTTCGGAGTATGTGAAAAAAGAACCCGAAACGGCGCTTGACGGCGGCATGGACGGTCTTGATTTTTACAGGATAATAACCGTGAAATATTCGGCGAACCTGAAAAAAGACGGCTGTCTTATGTTCGAATGCGGAATTCATCAGGCGGAGGCTGTCGGGCATATACTTGAAACGAATTCGTTCTGCGGCGTCGGCATAAAAAAAGACAGCGGCGGTATCGACAGAACAGTATGGGGGTATAAGAAATGAAAGTTCTTATTCTTTTCGGCGGAAAATCGACCGAATACGAGATCTCCTGCCTTTCGGCGGCGAACGTACTTGAAAACATAAAAGATCACGAAGTTACAAAAATAGGAATTACAAAGGACGGAAAATGGTTCTTTACCGAAGCGCCGTCCGACGATATAAGAAACGGAAAATGGACGGAATACGAAAATATTCCAGCGTCGCTCGACCTTTCCGAAAAGGCGTTTGTCAAAAACGGAGAAAAACTCTTTTTTGACGCGGCTTTCCCCGTTCTCCACGGAAAAAACGGTGAAGACGGGACCGTTCAGGGGCTTTTCGAACTTCTGGACCTGCCGTATGTCGGACCTGGAGTGCTTTCCTCCGCCGTCTGTATGGATAAAATAACCGCGAACGTCATGTTTGAAAAGGCGGGACTTCGCCACGTCGCATGGGACTTCTGCACCGCCGATGGTTTTGAAAAAGACCCCGACGGAATTTCGGAGCGTTTTTCAAAGCTCGGCTTTCCCGTTTTCATAAAGCCCTCGAACGCAGGCTCGTCGGTCGGAATAACGAAATGCAGAACCGTCGCCGAGATAAAAAAGGCGATAGAGACTGCAATTCCCGTCGACAGCCGTATTCTTGCCGAACACGGTCTTGAGAATATCAGGGAGATAGAAATCGGCGTAATGGGCGACGGGGACGAGGGGGCAGTCGGCGAAGTGAAGAGCGCGTGCGAAGTTTACGACTACGATTCAAAATATAACAACCCCGAATCCAAAACCGAAATGCCCGCAGACCTGCCCGAAAAAGTAAGAAAAGAAGTTGAAAACTCGGCGAAAAAAGCGTATCGCGCCTGTGCCTGCAAAGGACTTTCCCGCGTCGATTTTTTCCTTGACGGAAAGGGCGACTTATATATAAACGAGATAAACACGATACCCGGTTTTACGTCAATAAGTATGTTCCCGATGTCATTTAAGGCGAAAGGGCTTTCTTATTCCGAAATAACAGACAGACTTATTTGTCTTGCCGTAAAGGAACATAAAAAATGAGCGAAAGAAAAGTTCTTCTCAACATAAGGTCGCTGTATAACGGGGAAGAGACCCTGAATCTTATATGCGACGGCGTACTTTCCGAAAAAGACGGCGGGTACAGAATTTCATGGGACGGCAGCGACTGCCTCGGCAAAGAGGGCGAAGAAAACTCCGTTGAAATTTACGGCGACGATACCTTTATTTTCGGTATAGGCGACGGGGCGCCCCTTATGCTCGGGAAAAAACGGACCTGCGCCGTTGCGGGGAGCGATTACGGAAACGGCGGCGTTCCGGTGCAGTTTTTCGTCTCGGAACTCAAAACCACTCTGAATTATGACGGCGGAAACGTCATTATCGACTATTCCGTTTCAAACCCGCTTACCGCTTCGGTGAGCAAGCGTTTCGAACTTGCGGTGATAAAATGAACGAAGACGTTTTCTTTATGAAAAAGGCTCTGTCAAGAGCGAAAAACGCCGAAAAAAAAGGAGAAGTCCCGATAGGCGCCGTCATCGTAAAGGACGGCAGAATTATTTCTTCGGGATATAACCGCCGCGAGGAGAAACAGGACGCGGTTTTGCACGCCGAAATAACTGCGATCTCCCGTGCCTGCAAAAAACTCGGCAGTTGGCGGCTTTGCGGCTGTACTTTGTATGTGACGCTCGAACCGTGCGCAATGTGTGCGGGCGCTGTGATAAATTCGCGCATAGACCGCGTCGTCTTCGGCGCTTACGACAGGCGCTTCGGAGCGATGGGCTCCGTCTGCGAACTGCATAAAATGCCTTTTAACCATTTCCCCGAAGTCGAAGGCGGAGTTCTCGAAGAAGAATGTCTTTCTCTTTTACAGTCGTTTTTTAAGAGACTGCGTTCTTCAAAAAAGGAGAAAGAAAATGTTTGAAATTCTGATAATAAGACACGGCGACCCCGATTATGAAAACGATTGCCTTACCGAAAAAGGCAAAAGGGACGTTTGTCTCCTTGCCGAAAGATTAAAGGACAGACGTATCGACGAAATTTTTGCGTCGCCGATGGGCAGAGCCCGTCAGACCGCCGAAGCAACGGCGAAAATAAAGGGGCTTGAAATAACGACCCTCGGTTTTCTGCATGAGTTTATCGGGAAGATAAAATATCCCGACGGAGACACCGAATTCCCGTGGCATATAAACGGGGATTTCTATTCGGAAAATTTCGACGCGCTCAATTCTCCCGATTTTTATAAAAACGAAAAACTTTTCGATAAAGAATTCAGGACGCGTTTCGAAAACACCGTTTCGGGGCTTGCCGATTTCCTTAAAGATTACGGCTTTGAAAAGACGGTCGACGGCTATAAAAACGAAAACGCTCCCGATAAGACGGTCGCGTTTTTCTGTCACGGCGGCATAGGCGTTCTTCTGACAAGTCTGCTTTGCGCTCTTCCCGTAATGAAGACGTGGCGGCACTTTTTCTTAAATACCTCGTCCGTCACCGAAATGGATTTCGTTAAGTCGGGCAGCGTTTTTTATCCCGTCTGCACGCTTTTCGGCGACGACACTCATCTTTCGTCCTCAGATAAAAATTTCATTGCGGCAAATTAAGATGTTTCAGACCGTATTCACCCTGCTTTATGCAGTCTTTTCAAATGCCTTTCTTTGCGTCCGACAGATGCCGTCTCTTTTCGGGGCATGGTTTGCGCTTCTTATTATATTTAATATCCTGCCGCTTCTCGAACTTCGGAAATATACGTCGGTGCGGCTCGGAGTTTGTCGGCACGGCATAGTCTGCCTGCGCGCTTTCCTTTGGACTTTGCCCGCAGATATCGCGTTCCATATAATTCTTCTCTGCGTCGGCACGGATATCAAGACCGTCATTTTCAGCGGAATTTTCTGTGCGATCGCCGAAGTTTCGGTCTTCTGGAACGGAATGATATGCGTTTATTGCGCGTCAGTTCAGCTTGGAATAAAAAATCGTGCGGTCGGTATTCTTTGCGGCTTTGTGCCGATTCTCAACATTATTCAACTTGTCCGCATTATCCGCACGGTGACTTCCGAAATCGATTTCGAAGAAAAGAAAAATTTACTTAATATTTCCCGTAAAAAAGAGGAAATATGCAGGACAAAATATCCGATTCTTATGGTTCACGGCGTGTTTTTCCGCGATTTCAGATTCCCGCCTTATTGGGGGAGAATTCCCGCCGAACTCGAAAAGAACGGGGCGAAAATTTTTTACGGAAACCATCAGTCCGCGGCGTCGGTTGCCGATTCCGCCGAAGAATTAAAGCGGCGTATCGAAGAGATATGCAAGGAGACGGGCTGTGAAAAACTGAACGTCATCGCCCATTCGAAAGGCGGACTCGATATAAGGGAAACGCTTCGGCTCTGTCCCGAAAAGATAGCGTCTGTAACGACTGTAAACACTCCGCACAGGGGCTGTCTGTTTGCCGACTTTCTTCTTGAGAAAGTGCCCGAAAGCGCGCAGGAAAAAATAGCGAAAGGCTATAACGCCGTCGCGCGCCGACTCGGAGACAAAACTCCCGATTTTCTTGCCGCCGTCCGCGATCTTACCGCGGAAAAGTGCGAAAATTTCGATAAAACCCACCCGATTCCCGAAAACGTATTCTGCCGAAGCGTCGGCTCGGTCCTCCGTCACCCGTCGGGCGGAAAATTCCCGCTGAATTTCACTTACCGCCTTGCAAAATATTTTGACGGCAAAAACGACGGACTTGTTTCGGTATCCTCCTGTAAATGGGGAGACTTTCACCGTCTTCTCGAACCGACGGGCGAACGCGGGATATCGCACGGGGACGTGATAGACCTCAACCGCGAAAACATTCAGGGGTTCGATGTCCGCGAATTTTATGTCGGACTCGTAAGCGAATTAAAAAATAAAGGATTATAAAAAAACGGTGCCGCGCGGCA
>CAKSQP010000094.1 GCA_934486965.1 uncultured Eubacteriales bacterium | reverse complement strand
CTATTATACAGTATGAAGTAGAGTCCATGTCAAGAACTTTTTGTCTCATGTTGACAATTCGTCACATTTGACACATTTTCGTCAGCAAATTTACTCTCACTTTACGTTATAAGAACCGATAGAGGGACACAGCAAAAAATACAGATAAAAAAGGAAAAATTTTTTTCGGAAAAGAACAGGTTTTGTTAATGCAACAAAGAAATTCTCAGCGTTGACCGTGTGATTCGGTTTCTGCAAAAGAACACGCAAAAAAGCGGAGAATTTTCATTCTCCGCTTTTTGATTTTAATAAATTACCAGTTGTCGGGGTAATCCATTCTGTTGATAGAGTCGGTATCGGAAAGGTCGATCGTATGGTCGGTGTCGTTCTTTCCGTCGTATCCGATATCGTTTATACCGTACTTAACAAGCAGTTTGATAACGCTGTCCGCGGTGTTGTAGATAAGAGTATCTACTTCATCGGAAGTAAGCGGGCAATTTACGATATCAACAAAGTTTGCCTTTATATTATGGTAGTTGATAAGTTTGTAGTAGAGATAATCGAGATATTCGAGTTCGATTCTGTCATGCTGAGTGGAATCAGCCTTTGCAAATGCCGCTTCAAAGAGAGCGTCGACTTTAGTGGTGAACGAATCGTCGTAAGTATATGCTTCCGTTTCTTCATCGATCTTTATCGAAGAGGGCATTATAGCAAGTTTGTCTTTTGTTGTCATACCCCAGCATTCGCCGCTCGAGAGAGAATGTTCGTGGTAAAGTTTTACAACTTCAGCCATTTCGCTTCCGCCGTAGTAGCCTTCGCAGAACTCGTCGATAAGAGCCTGATATTCGTCAAGAGACATATCGGGGTTCCACATAAGTTTTGCCGCAAGGTACTGGTTGAGAGCGCCGAAGTTATCCTTTTCGGAGAGCATATAAGAGTATGTACCCTCAATACCCTGGCTACGGAGCCACTTGGTGTTCTCGTACATCTGATACTGGATCGGGTAGATCCATCTTGCGTCGCCGTTAGATCTGTAATAATCGTAAGAAAGAAGGTGATCGCTGACGGCCTTCCATTTAGCATATCTTTCGGACATGGTCTGGATTCCGTTGTATCTGAGGCTCTTACCGCATTCGCCGAACGGGTGTGCATAGCAGAAGTCGTTCGAGCAGATCTGGATAACTACGTTGTCTCTTGCCTTGATTCCGGTAGGAGCGTCGTTTGTATAAAGGTAAGAAATGGTGGTGACCTTCATATCGGGATAGTCGTCTTTGATATAGTCGGCAACCTGATTAAGGAGCCATACCCAGTTACCGGAAGCAGCGCCGTAAAGTTTTTCCATAGCCTGACAGCTGTCGCATTCGCAGCCGCCGTACTGCCATGAAGTATCGTACTGAGAAACGGAAATAAGTTTATCGTTTACATGACCTGCAGCCGCAGACTCGTTGAGCCAACGGAGAGCGCCTTCTTTGGCTTCGTCGACAACGTTTCTGCCGGTTATCGGGTTAACGCCCGTGATACAGGGCTGGAATCTTACTTTTCCGCTCGGTTCGAGAGAACCGCCGATATAGTTTGCGATATCATCGCCGTTTACGTTGTAAATATGGTCGGTGAAGTCACGGAGAGTTGCTTTTCCGCAAGTCGGGCAGACCGTACTCTTTGCGGCTCTCTTCCACTTGACCTGCGGGTCCGAATTGGGAACATAAGCGTCCTCGTCATATTCGGTATGACATTCGGGACATTCGTAAGTAGATTTCTCATAGTAATGAGGATCTATGTTTATCATGTGGTTGAGAGTATGAACGAATCTCCAGTCGCCGGTTCTGTAAGCATAGCCTACTCTGCCGCCGTAAACGGGAGTATAGTATACGCCGTTTGCGTTTGCTGCGGTACCGTCGGCAGCGGTCTTAATGTAGCCCGATGAACCGATAAATCTGTACCAGTAAGCGGGAACGTAAGTGAAATCGTCGATAGTATCGAGGATAAGGGTATCGTAAGTCGGGATAACCTTGCTGTCGGTCGTAAGGAACTTGCAGCCGAAATATTTTTCAAGGAAATCGTAGACTGCGTAGCCGGTTCCTCTCGGACGTCCGCCCGCGATATAAAGGGTATCGCCGGAAGTCTTTATGGTGTATCCGTCTTCGCCTATAGCGTCTCTGTCAACAGTGTAGGAAACGCCTTCTCTGTTTGTCATGCCGACGGAAATAACTTTTTCGTTATCGGTGATTTCAACATCGGAGTCTTTCTTTACGGGGATCGTAACTCCGGTCATTTTTGCGATATAGGTCTGAAGATCGAGTGCGGACTGATATTCAGCGCCTTCTGCGGTCTGGTTGTCTTTACCCCAGGACGATGCGGGAACTATAATGGTATAGTCGGAAGCGCCGTCCGAGACAAGGGTAAGTTTATGTCTTACCATTCTGCCGTTTTCATCGAAGTAATATTTACCTGCGGGCATGAGTCCGTTTGCTTTTGCTTCGCTGAATTCGTACCATGTGTTTCTGACAGCTTTTTTGGTGCTGTTTATAAAATAGAAGTAGCCGTCGGAATCTTTTACAAGACCTTTTGCAACGGGCTGGTTGTTTTCGTAATAACGGACATCTCCGTTTTTATCGGTAACAAGACCTTCGTTTATCTGCATTTTGCCGTCTTCGCCGAAGTAATATGTACCTGCGGGAAGAAGTCCGTTTGTTTTTGCTGCACTGAAAGAATACCATGTATTCTTTACTGCCTTAAGGGTGCTGTTGATAAAGTAATAATTGCCGTTTTCGTCTTTTACGAGACCTTTCGCAACAGGCTGATTGTTTTCGTAATAACGGACATCTCCGTTTTTATCGATAACAAGGCCTTCATTTATCTGCATTTTGCCGTCTTCGCCGAAGTAATAAGTTCCTGCGGGAAGAAGTCCGTTTGTTTTTGCGGCGCTGAAAGAATACCAAGTATTCTTTACCGCTTTAAGGGTGCTGTTGATAAAGTAATAATTGCCGTCTTCATCTTTTACAAGACCTTTTGCGACAGGTTTATTGTTTTCGTACCAGTAAACATCTCCGGATTTACCGAAAACGATGCCCTCTATTATCTGAAGTTTACCGTCTTCGCCGAAGAAGTAAGATCCTGCGGGAAGAAGTCCGTTTGCTTTTGCTTCCCCGAAAGCGTACCAGGTATTTCTGACAGCCTTGAGAGAACTGTTGAAGAAGTAGTAACTGCCCTCGTATTCAACAAGACCTTTTGCAATGGGCTGACCGTTTATTTCAAAGGTTATGCTTCCGTCTTCATGGAAAACGACCGTTCCTTCGTCTTCGAGTTTGGGAAGAACTTTTGTTCCGAGAAGAACTCCGCAGACTGTACATCTCTGTTCCGCAGAGCCGTCGGAAGTATATGTCGGTTCAACTACGGTCTTCCATTCGCCGGGCTGAGACTCGTGGTCTATAGCAATATCTCTTTCGGCAAGGATCTCGCCGCATTCGGTACATTTCTGAACCTCGTGGCCTGCTTCGAGACAGGTCATTTTCTTTGTAACTTCCCAAGGACCGGGCGTATGAGTATGAGCAGCAGCCTCAACAAGTTTTATTTTGCAGGACTGAGCAACGCCGGGGTGGCTCTCCGAAGATTCGTTAAATGTTCCGGAACCTATCTGGAAACCGCAGAAAGTGTTTGCTGCGGCAGTTTCATCGTTCATATTGACGGTAAGGTTGAACGGAATAAGAGTTTCGTTCGAGCAATACTGAGTCATTTGTGCGGAAGAAATTCCCAAAGCACGGCAGTCGAGTTTCATTTCGTAAACGACATCGCCGTTTTCAAGCTGTTTGAGAACGCCCTCGGG
The DNA here is from genome assembly GCA_934486965.1 of uncultured Eubacteriales bacterium. GTDB lineage: Bacteria > Bacillota > Clostridia > Oscillospirales > UBA644 > Geddesella. The sequence goes on along the minus strand of CAKSQP010000094.1, from coordinate 1,780 downwards.
AGTTCTTTCCTCGGAATAAGCATAGTTTCTCTTCGCTATTGTGGTAAGTCCCATGTCGACATAACGGTAAGCACTGAGAACATTGTTTTTAAGAAAGAAACCGTATTCGATAGTCTGGTAGCTTCTTGCCGGAGTGGAAACGGAGAACTGAATTCCGTCCGCCTGCCATGTTTCTGTGCCTGTACGGGTATTATTATTGAGTTCGCCCATTCCGGTTATGTAGAGATAAAGATAAAGAGCGGTGGAATCCCATGCGGCATATCCCTGAATTCTGGTATTGTACCATTCGGAATCCTCGCGGTTGGGATTTGTAGCCTTATCATATCTCGTGGCTTCGCTGTTGAAGCCTATCGGGAAATGGTCGTTCGGCTTGAGTTCTGTTGTGCCGGTGGCCGTGTCGGTCACCCACGACATAGCCTCGGAACCGGTCATATCAAAAATCTTGGTATAGACCGCATCTCTGACGCCGTCGGTAACGTCGGGAGCCGTCGTTGCCTTTGCGACTTCGAGAACGTCGGTGCTTTCAAGAGCTTTAGCCGTTGAGGAAACGGTAAAGCCGGTAGCCAAAGACGCTATCATCACTATCGCAAGAACAGCGGATAAAAATCTTTTCATTAAAAAGTCCTCCTGTTTATAGTTAGTTGTCGGAAGAGGGGATCACTCCCCAATTTATACATATATATTTTACACTATAACCTATCCGTTCGTCAAGCATACGCAATATATAGTTCAATATTTTGATAAAATATTTGTCGCATTTCGTAAAAAACACATATTTACAGACAGCAAAGGGACGGTTTCGGGACTTTGCCGACAATAAGAAAAAAACAGGGTCCGAAGACCCTGATTTTTACTGTTAAAGCCCCAAAAACTGCTTTACTCTGTTCTTAAACTGAGAACCCTTTTCGTAAGACTTGTCGAAGTTCGTGTTTTCGTCAAAAGCCTTCAGTGCTTCCTTCTGTTTCGAAGAAAGTTTCTTCGGAATTTCAACAATAACATTGACATACATATTGCCTCTCGACTTTGAACGCAGGTAATATGCGCCCTTGCCTTTTACGGTGAACTGGGTCCCCGACTGAGTACCCTCCGGAATACGGAGATTTTCGGCTTTTCCGTCTATTGTAGGAACTTCGACGGTCGCACCGAGGCAAGCCTGAGAGAAAGTAATGTAAACATTGCAGAAAAGGTCGGCGTCCCTTCTCGTAAAGAGTTCGTGAGGACGGACGGCAACGGTTATGTTAAGATCGCCGTTTGAGCCGCCGCGGATACCTCTGTCGCCTTCTCCGCGAAGAGAGATCGTCTGACCGTTGTTTATTCCTGCGGGGATATTTACGGTTATGCTGACAGATTTTCTTTCAAGGCCTCTGCCGCCGCATTTTTTGCAGACTTCCTTGACGATTTTACCCGTACCGTTACAGGCGGAGCAGGTCCTTTCGGTCGATATCGCGCCGAAAACGGTCTGCGAAACGCTCTTGACTCTTCCCTGCCCGTTACATGTCGGACAGGTCTGGGGAGTCGTTCCTTTTGCGGCACCCGAACCGTTACAGTCGGAACAGACCTCATTGCGGGTAAAGGTGACGGTCTTCGAACAGCCGAAAACGGCCTCTTTGAAATCTATCGTCAGACGGACGTTTATATCGTTTCCGTGTACGGCGCTGCTTCTTCTCCTCGGACTGCCTCCGCCGAAGAAACTACCGAAAATAACGCCTATATCGCCGAAATCAACGGTGCTGTAACCGCCGTAGCCGCCCGCTGCCCCCGCCCCGTAGGACGGATCTAC
>CAKSQP010000093.1 GCA_934486965.1 uncultured Eubacteriales bacterium | reverse complement strand
GACGACGCAAAGGCAAAGGCTGCCGCTCTCAAAGAGGGACAGGCTATGCTCCTTGAAAACGTACGTTTCCATGCCGAAGAAGAGAAGAACGATCCTGCGTTTGCAAAAGAACTTGCGTCCATGGCTGACATCTTCGTAAACGACGCATTCGGAACTGCTCACAGAGCGCACGCTTCCACTGCAGGCGTTGCCGATTATCTTCCCGCAGTATGCGGATATCTTATCCAGAAAGAGATCACCATTATGGGTAATGCTCTTGAAAATCCGAAGAGACCGTTCGTCGCTATCCTCGGCGGCGCTAAAGTTTCGGATAAGATCGGCGTTATAAAGAACCTTCTCAACAAAGTCGACACCCTCATAATCGGCGGCGGTATGGCTTACACATTTATGGCTGCAAAGGGTCACAACATCGGAACTTCTATCTGCGAATCCGATAAGATCGATCTTGCAAAAGGTCTTATGGCTGAAGCAAAAGAAAAGGGCGTAAACTTCGTTCTTCCCGTCGACAACATTGTCGGTCGCGAATACAAGGAAGATACCACCTTTATGAGAATATATTCAAACGCAATTCCCGACGGCTGGATGGGACTTGATATCGGACCCACCACTCAGGAACTCTTTGCAAAAACCCTTATCGGTGCAGGAACGGTTGTTTGGAACGGACCTATGGGCGTTTCCGAATGGGAACACTTCGCATCGGGTACAAAGGCAGTTGCTACCGCTGTTGCGGAAAGCGGCGCTGTTTCGATAATCGGCGGCGGAGACTCTGCGGCGGCTATCGAAAAACTCGGTTTTGCCGACAGAATGACACACATCTCCACAGGCGGCGGAGCATCTCTTGAATTCCTTGAAGGAATCGAACTTCCGGGTATCGCTTGCCTCCAGAATAAATAAGTAAATTTTATGAAAGCACAAATGGCGATGTCATTTGTGCTTTCCCGTGAAAAGGATTGATATAAAATGAATAAAGCACTCAGAAAAACAATAATTGCAGGAAACTGGAAGATGAACAAAACTCCGTCCGAAACGACCGCCTTCCTTAACGAACTCAAAGGAAAAGTTGCTGACGCGGACTGCGAAGTTATCGTATGCGTTCCTTTTGTAAATCTTCAGAATGCAGTAGCCGCAACGAAAGGCACTAATATCAAAGTCGGAGCCGAAAACCTTCATTTCGAAAAATCGGGCGCATTCACCGGCGAAGTTTCCGCAGATATGCTTACCGATCTCGGAGTAGAATACGTCGTTATCGGACACAGCGAAAGAAGACAGTATTTCAACGAAACGAACGTTACGGTAAATAAAAAGGTCCTTGCGGCTTTGGCGGCAGGTCTCAAGCCCATTATCTGTGTCGGCGAACTTCTCGAAGAAAGAGAACAGGGAATAACCGAAGAGATCGTTTCTTTGCAGACCAAGATCGCGCTTATGGGAGTTCCTGCGGAAGCAATGAAAGATATCGTTATCGCTTACGAACCCGTATGGGCTATCGGAACCGGTAAAACTGCAACCGCAGATCAGGCTGACGAAGTCTGCGGAATTATCCGCGGAGTTATCGCAAAACTCTACAATAAAGACGTTGCAGAGGGGACAACTATTCAGTACGGCGGTTCCATGAACGCAAAGAATGCGGAAGAACTTCTCGGAAAATACAATGTTGACGGCGGACTCATCGGCGGAGCGTCTCTCAAGAGCGAAGACTTCTCCGTAATCGTTGCCGCGGCAAAATAATTACTGTCCGTAAATCCTCCGCTTCGGCGGAGGATTTTTTTAAGAAAGGAATTTTGCTTTGAAAAAGACAATATCCGTTTTTCTTGCTGTTTTTCTTTTATTTACGCTTGTTTCCTGTAAAAAAGAGGAAGAACACGTTCACGAATATGTTATGACCGAACATGAGGCAGACTGCGAAAACGACGGCTATAAAGAATATATTTGCGCCTGCGGAGACAGGTATACGGAAAAAACCGACGGTAAGACCGGACATCTTTATTTCTGGACTCTTTCGTCAGACGACGGCGAGACGGTTTTGGAAACAGGAAAATGTGTAAGATGCGAAAAAACAGTTGATAAGCAGAGCGCAAAAAACGGGTATGATTATCAGACTGTCGATACGGACTATTTTACATATACAATAAGCCGTTTACCCGAATATGCCGACGAATACTGCGTCGGTGACGCTGTTGCGGAATATACGGCTCTCCTTATTGACGCCGAAAGCAAGGTCGGTTCTCTTATGAATTATGAATATTCCGCTCTTGCCGAAACTCTTAAAGCGGCGGCGGAAAAACTTGAATACAAAAAGGGAACCGTTACTCAGATATATATTTCTTCGTCTGACGATATTACGGACGCGGGCTATGTTTCCTGCAAAATTGCGGTAGTTCCGTCGTCAAAAAACGAAACCTCATTTTTCTATGACGGAGATTCTAAAATCAAAGTCAGGGGCAACAGCACCGCGCTTGCAGATAAAAAAGGGTATAATTTCAAACTGTCAGAAAAACAAGACCTTTACGGGTTCGGAAAAGCGAAAAAGTGGGCTCTTCTTGCAAACGCCTACGACAAAACGCTTATGAGGAACAAACTCGCGCTTGATCTCGAACGGGAAATGGGAATCGAATACGCTTCTCAGTCGACGGTTGCGGAAGTATGGGTAAACGGCAGATTTCTCGGCTCTTTTCAACTTTGCGAAAGCGTGGAAGTCGGAAATGACAGGGTGGATATCGACGTTTCGAAAGGCGACGCTCTCCTTGAGGTCGAAAGTCAGAGGACCGAAAGCGGGGTCAAATATATAACAGCCGCCGAAAGCGGTATACGTTTTGCCGTAAACGATCCCGAAGATATTTCAGACGATGTAAAAATTTCGCTTAACGCAAAACTGAACGCCGCGGATTCGGCGATCCTGTCGGGAGATATAAACGAGATAAAAAAGGTGATAGACGTTGATTCTTTCGCGAAATTCTACGTTTTTTCCGAGTTTGTAAAACAGGTTGATTTCTCTTACAGTTCAACGCGCTTTTATTTCAAGGACGGAATTCTTTACGCGGGTCCGGGCTGGGATTTCGACCTTTCTTCGGGAAACGTCGGCGACGGCTACGCCGAATATTCCGAATACAATAACGGCGGCAACGGTTCGTCGGGACTTTGGACCGCAAAATTTCCGTGGTATGAAAAACTTCTCGAATGTAAAGAGTTCAGAAACCTTGTAAAAGACGTATATAAAAAATTCCGACCGACGCTTGAAAACGTTTACAAAAACAACGAAAAAGGGCAGAGCAGAATAAACTCTCTGCTTTCGGAATATAAGAGTTCGTATCTCAGGAATTACTCTTCGACCGATTGGTCTCTTAATACCGATACTTCTTACGGAAAAATCCTTGATACCGATTATGACGGTTATGTTTCTTATCTGAAAAACTGGTTTTCCGAAAGACTTGAATTCTTAGACGGTATATATTAAAATATGCGGGCGTGTATACGTCCGCATATTTCACATAAAAGCACCTTTTTTACCATTGAAAAATTTTACCTTATATGTTATACTGTATAAGTACAATTATAGTTGAAGGAGGGGCTTGTATGTGGATAGCCGACAAATGGAAAGATTTCAGGGTCATAGACGCTTCCTGCGGCGAAAAACTTGAAAGCTGGAGCGGCTATAAACTTATAAGACCCGATCCTCAGGTTATTTGGAAGACCGAAAAGGGTCCGGACTGGAAAAAGAATATCGCGGCGCACTACCACCGTTCCGAGGCGGGCGGCGGCAAATGGGAAATATTTGATCTTCCCGAAGTTTTTTCCGTTTCTTACCGCGACCTTAAATTTAACCTCAAGCCCATGGGCTTTAAGCATACGGGACTTTTCCCCGAGCAAGCGTGCAATTGGGATTGGGCTGACGGCGTTATAAGAAACTGCGGATACCGCCCGAACGTCCTCAATCTTTTTGCCTATACCGGCGGCGCTTCGGTCGCGTGTTCAAGGGCGGGCGCGTCCGTCTGTCATGTAGACGCGTCGAAAGGCATGACCGCGTGGGCGAAAGAAAACGCCGCTTTGTGCGGGATCTCGGACATTCGCTTTATTGTGGACGACTGTATAAAATTTGTCAGCCGTGAAATCAGACGGGGCAGAAAATACGACGGTATAATAATGGATCCGCCGTCTTACGGAAGAGGTCCCGGAGGCGAAGTCTGGAAACTTGAAAACGAACTTTACTCTCTGCTTACGCTCTGCCTTGACGTTATGTCCGAAAAACCGCTGTTTTTCCTTTTGAATTCTTATACTACGGGGCTTTCCGCTTCATGTATGGAGTATATGCTCGGCGTTACCGTCGCAAAGAAATTCGGCGGGAAGGTGACTGCATCGGAAATAGGGCTTCCGATCGAAAGATCGGGATATATTCTTCCTTGCGGCGCTTCGGCAAGATGGGAAAGATAACATGAACATAGTTTCGATCAAAAATCTTTATTTCAGATACAGTGAAGAGGATAAACCGATATTTGAAGATTTTTCGCTTGAGATAGAAGAAGGCTCGTTTGTCGCGATAGTCGGACATAACGGCAGCGGGAAATCGACGCTTGCGCAGATGCTTGCGGGAATTCTTACTCCCGAAAAAGGCGATATATGTGTAAAGGGATATTCCCTTACAGATGAAAAGCAACTCGAAGAGGCTCGCCCGCATATCGGTATGGTCTTCCAGAATCCCGACAATCAGATAATCTCGTCTATCGTCGAAGAAGACGTTGCGTTTGCTCTTGAAAATTTAGGTATACCTCAGCCCGAAATGGTAAAAAGAGTCGGGGAAACTCTGAAAGCCGTCGGAATGGAAAAATACGCCAAACATTCGACAGCGAAACTTTCGGGCGGACAGAAACAGAGGATAGCCATTGCGGGGATTGTTGCAATGCGTCCGTCGCTTCTTGTCATGGACGAACCGACCGCAATGCTCGACCCTCAGGGCAGAAAAGAGGTCATGAAAACCGTTTCGGACCTGAACAAAAGCGGTATTACCGTCATAATGATAACTCACTATATGGAAGAAGCGACGCTTGCCGACAGAGTTATAGTTATGAACGGCGGAAAAATAATTCTCGACGGCGAGCCTCACGATGTCTTTATGAACGCGGGGCTGTTAAAAAGCATAGGACTTGACGTTCCGCAAAGCACCGAACTCATGTTCAGACTTCGCGGGGCGGGTTTCAGAACGCCGCTTGCGATTCTCACCGAAGAAGAATGTGAAAACGTTCTTGTCGACATACTTGAAGGAAGGATAGAAAAAGTTGAGTAACACGGTAAAAGACATACTCAGAACCGAAAATATGTCTCATGTATACAGTATCGGTACTCCGTTTGAAATGACGGCGGTAAACGGTATTGATTTTTCGATAGACAGCAATGATTTCGTCGGAATAATAGGGCATACGGGTTCGGGTAAATCGACTTTTATAAAACATCTCAACGGACTTGAAAAACCGACTTCCGGCAAGGTCCTTTTCTGCGGAAAAGATATATGGGACAGGGATTTTTCGCGCAGAGACCTGCGTTTTAAGGTCGGAATGGTCTTTCAGTATCCCGAATATCAACTTTTTGAAAAGACCGTCGGCGAGGATATCGCATTCGGTCCTAAAAATATGAAACTTTCCGCAGACGAAATTGCCGAAAGAGTTGAAAAAGCAATGGAATTCGTCGGACTTGACAAAGATATCATAAACGAATCTCC
>CAKSQP010000092.1 GCA_934486965.1 uncultured Eubacteriales bacterium | reverse complement strand
GCCGAAAGATTAAGGAAAACGGGTGTTATCACAAGTTATATCTGCCCGCTTATGTATATGAACAATCCGTTGAGCACAAAAATGCCTGTAATTACTTCAAGCAACAAACTCCGTACATATACGAGCGCGAGATATTACACCGACGATGAAATTCTGGAGCAGATAACGAAAGGGGGCAAATAATTATGAAAACATTCAAAGGAAGAGTCGTTTCCGCAGGAAACGTCACCGCCGAGGCTCTTGTTTCCCACGGCGGACTCAATACCCTTGCTTCTTTTCAGAAAGCATTGCAGTTCGGCGATAAAAAGGCGACCTGCGGGGACCAGAACAACTCCGATCTTTACGGAAAGCAGATGCTCGGGAAAGCACTTTGTCTGCCGCAGACGATAGGCTCGACGACGGGAGGCCTTGTTCTCTATTGCGCCTGCGCTATGGGACGTCAGCCCGCATGTCTTCTCTTTTCCGAACCGATAGATTCACTTGCCGCTGCGGGAGCAATACTTTCCGACGTATGGCTTGAGGGAAATCCTCTGCCTGTTGTCGACAGCCTCGGCGATGAATTTTTGTCTTATGTAAAAGACGGAATGAAAATAACGATGTCGGAAGACGGCACCGTCACTGTGGATTAAGATATGAGCCTCGATTATTCGGGGCTTATATTTTTTTATATTGTTTTGTGGCAAATACTTGACACGAATGTAGAAAAATGGTAAAATAGTAATGTATAATCAACAAAGGAGAATTGCTATGACACAAAATGTGAGACTGCGCAGGCTTTTGTCGTTTATCCTCGTTCTGACGATGATCTTTGCATTTGCCGCGCCCATTTCGGTATTTGCCGAGACTTCCGACGAAGAGCCTCTTTCAACTCTTCTTTTCGGTTCGGACTATCAGTATGAACCCAAATACAGCCCGGGGACAATGATGACGACTTCAAAAAAACTGTTTGCGGCGGTCAAAGCCGATTTCCCGAAAGTTGACCTTGCTGTTCTGTGCGGCGACTATACTTCAATTGCGGGACAGTATAACTACGATGCGGACGCCTCGTCGTCGATTAAGGGCTTGAAACTTTTCCTTTCACGTTATCTTTATTCTTCGACGGCGACGATGTTTATTCAGGGTAATCACGACCTGTATGATTCCGAAATCATGGCGGCAAACGGTCCCGTCGAAAATGAAAATTATATAATTTATGTAATGAACACCGAGACCGCAAACCCTTGGTGTCAGGGAATAAAACCGGGTTCCGAAGCTATTGTGAAAGCGGCGGCGGCCTCATTGAAAGAATATCTTACCTCCCTTATTGAAAAAGGGGAGACCCGTCCCGTAATTATCGCGACCCATGTTCCTCTTCACATGTCCCCGCGTACTTCCAAAATGGAAGACTCCCGCACGGGCGACAATAAATATAACGCGTATCTTTTCGACGTATTGAACGAGGCGGGAAAAGATCTCGATATTATTTATATGTACGGACACAACCATGCTAACGGCTACGACAGTTACCTCGGCGGAAGTTGTGTTTACCGCGGAATAGGTTCGACGCTTGCGGTCCCCGTTACCGAGGGCTATGAGACCGTTCCGTATACGAACAATTTCAAACTGAGAACTCTTAATTTTACTTATATGAACGCAGGATTTATGGGTTATAACGCCGAATCTTCTTCCTGCGGCGAAGTTACGGTCTCTGTTGTCAATATCTATAAGGACAGAATTGAACTTTCGAGATACAATACTTCCGGAAAAACCCATATCGGTGCCAAGGGCGAATATAATCTCAAGGGCTTTTACGGCAGACTTAACGACAGTCTCGGATATAAAGACGAAGAGGCAAGGCATTTTCTGAAATATCCTCTTTCCGAAGAGACAAAGGGAACTGCGACCGTCGAGAGAACTTCCGTTACGGGAAATCTCCGCGGCCTTGTTACCGAAACCGACGGCACGGTCCGCTATTATAAAAACGGCACGCCCGTCGCAAAAGGGCTTGTCTCCGATAACGACGGCAACCTCTATTTTATAGGCGGTGATACCAAAGCGATAAAGAACCGCGATTTTCAGATAAGCAAAATGAGCGGAAACGGTCTTTTGCCCGCAGGAAAATATAATTTTGACGAAACGGGAAAAATTACCGATACCACTCTTAAAAACTGGATATGTCTCGACGACGACGGCGAATACCGTTTCTATCGCTGGGGCGAAGTGAGCGCCGAGGGTGTTGTCAAAGATGACGACGGAAACTTCCGCTATTTTGACTGGTCGGGCAATTCAAAGAAAAACTGCAGAATTTATATCTATGAAGATTACGCAAACGACCTTGTTCTTCCCGGATATTTCAATATCGACGAAAACGGTTTTATCACGGGGATAACTTCCAAACCCGCAAAGGATAAAGAGGGAACTTTCTGGTTCTTTGAAAACGGCGATATCGGATACATGGAAAATAACTTCTTTGCGAAAAAGGGAATAGTCAAAGACCCCGACGGAAATATCTACTATTTCGGAAAAGACAGAAGAGCGGTAAGGAAACAGTTGTTTACCATTTCCAAAAAAGAGGCAAAGGACCTTGTTCCTGCGGGAACATACCGTTTTGACGAGAACGGAATTCTCCATGAGATAAGCGGGCTGGTTGCAGACAATGACGGAAACCTCCGCTATTACGAAAACAACAATCCTGTAGCAAAAGGGCTTGTTCGGGACGAAGACGGCAACTACTATTTTATCAACAGTTCGCTCACGACTGTTAAAAATACATGGTATGCTTTCAGTGATGCAAAGGCAAACGGTCTTTTACCTGCGGGCACATATCAGTTTGACGAAACAGGAAAACTGATTATAAAAGAAGGCCTTTCGTTTGATCCTGACGGAAATGTCCGTTATTACGAAAACGGCGCGCCCGTTGCAAAAGGTCTTGTAAAAGACTCCGACGGCAACTACTATTTTATCAACAGTTCGCTCAAAGCAGTAAAGAACACCTGGTATGCGTTCAGTGCCACAAAGGCAAACGGCCTTTTACCTGCGGGCACATATCAGTTCGACGAAACAGGAAAACTGATGATAAAAGAAGGTCTTTCGTTTGATTCTGACGGAAATATCCGCTATTACGAAAACGGCGTTCCCGTTGCGAAAGGTCTCGTAAAAGACTCCGACGGCAACTACTATTTTATCAACAGTACGCTCAGGGCTGTTAAAAATACATGGTATGCGTTCAGTGCGGCAAAAGCAAACGGTCTTCTGCCCGCAGGAACCTATCGGTTCGACGAGACAGGCAAACTTGCTGCTTAAAAATTCATCATTCGCAACGGGCAACCGTTGCGAATGATTTTTTATTTGTAAAATTTTTGCTATGTAAACAACTGTTTACATCTGATATTTTATTTTGCAGACCGGAAATTGTGAACTTTTTAATTTTTACCCCTTCCGAAAACCCGAAAAACAGGGCGATGAGACCGTATAGGGACTTACATATTTGATTTTTGTCTATATTGCACAAAAAACACATAATTTTTTTAGTAATCTATACAAAAAGTACAATTTTTTATTGTTTTTTGTTGACATTTTAATGTACGGTTGCTATAATTGTTATGTGATAAAAGGGGTCTTTGCGCCCTTTTGTTTTCATCATCAAAATCATGGGGGACAACACCCCGAAATAATTAAGGAGGACTTTTGATGAAAAGAACGCTGTCATTTATCCTTGCGATAGCGATGGTCATTTCTTTCAGCACCTGTTTTTCGTTGAATACAACGGCTGAACAAGTGTACGTACCCGTTGACGGTACTATGAAAAACATCGAGATTGCAAAAGTAACGACCGCACCTACAATGGACGGTCAGGTTGATGACTCTTACACGAAGATCTTCGACATCTCCGGCGCTGATACATGGTATCTTAAACCGGACGGCGAAGGAAATCTTGTCTGGGGAAGAGACAACCACGCAACTGTTGACTTCAACAGTGAAGCAAACCGCTACGATGCGGCGACCAATCCCGAACGCACTTCTTCCGAATGGTACAATTCGAGACTGGAAGGCTATGCTTCCTGGGACGCAACCAATCTTTATCTCTGCGTTGTTATAACAACTCCGCATCAGATAAACAATAATGCCGCAGGCGAAAACTCCTGGGCAGGCGACGCAATGGAAGTTGCTGCATACAATACTGCGAAAACTGCTGCTTCCAAATTCGTAATTTCCCAGAACGAAGGCGCGCTTCAGGTTTATCCTGCAAAAACCGATAGCCTTAATTCTCTTCAGAAGAGAAGCACTTATGACACTACCAAAACCGTAGCCTCCAAAGGCGTTACCCCGGAAGGCGGTTTCTATCAGACTGAGACAGGTTATGTTTATGAACTTACCCTCGGTTGGACCGTCGGCTTCGGTATTACCGCGGCTGCAGATGCATCTATTCCGTTTAATGTGGCAGTAAACTTTAATAATGCTGCTGCCGCTCCTGCTACTTCCTGCGGTATACAGGCAGGTGCCGGTATATATAATGGATTCAACCTGTTGGATAAATCCGCAAATCAGTATCTCGGATTTGCTCTTAAACTCGTTGACTCTCTTACATGCGCTCATGCAAACACCGAATGGGTAGTAAACAAAGATTTCTCCGAGACCGAAGGTTCCGGTGAAGCAAGAAGAGTCTGCAAAGATTGCGGCGAAATAATTGCTACCAAATATGTAAACGAAGCTTCTACCCCTGCTGCAGAGCCTGTAGCGGAAATCGTAAACAACGTTACAACTATAATCAATTACCTCGGAGAAGGCGCTACCGATGCCGTTATCGACGGTAAAAATATAACCACTCTCCTTACCGAGAGACTTGCAGCTTATCAGGCAAAAGCAACCGATGCAAACCTCATATCCCTTATTCAGGCTCTTGAAAAATGGGCTACCGGCGGATATGACGCTTCCAAAGTTTTCTTCACTGCTAAACTTTTCAATGCGATTGACGCTATTATTACTTATGTAGCAACTAATAATATTTGCGACGAAGCAGGCACTCTCGTCTTTGAAAGACCTACTTACTGGGCAAAGAGAACGACCGCTCAGCTTAAGGATCATATCCTTGCCGTAGGAACCGATGCTTACGTTGCAGGCAAGGCTCCTGCTGATTTCACTGCTGAAATAGATACCGCTATGGCGGCTATGGAAGCGGCTGATACTGCGGCTGCGGCAAACACTGCATTGACAGGTCTTATCGACACGCTTAATGCAAACTGTATGCTTTTATCTGCTCAGAACCTTTATGCTGTAATAGCAGAAGCAACCGAACTTGTAAAAAATACTTCCGGAGATGCGGAAGCTCTTGAAGTTCTTCAGATTTATGTTGATGAACTTATACCCGAAGAACTTGCGGCAGTAGATGAATTCGGATTCAAGAAACTTGCAAACGCCGGATTTGTTCAGTACAGACCCGCAGGTCAGGCTGACAGTTTCACCGAAGACGTAACTCTTACTTATAATCCGAGATTTGTTAATTTGGCAAAAGAAATATCTGATGTAATTAACGACTACAAGGCAACTATCGTTCCCGAAGATCCTTATGAAGTAAAGATCAAGGATCAGGTTATCTCTGCAACACAGGCATTGATCAACTACCTTGACAATACCGCAACCGAAGTAAAAGACGGCAAGACCATTACCGCTCTTCTTACCGAAGCACTCGCAGCATACACCGCAGATCCTTCTGCAACTACCCTTGCAGGTATCACCGGAGCATGGGATTCCTGGACCTACGGCGGACATGACGCTGACAGAGTATTCTGGAGCAC
>CAKSQP010000091.1 GCA_934486965.1 uncultured Eubacteriales bacterium | reverse complement strand
CCCGCATAGCGGGTGGTATTTTTGTTTTCAGAATATCGGGTCCTCGATACTCATATTCGCATAGGCGTTGAGGTCGGGACCTGCAATTTTTCCTGCGTTATATTCGAAATATCCCTGAGCGGCGATCATTGCCGCATTGTCTCCGCAATATCTGAGTTCCGGAAGATATAAGGCGATACCGCGTTTTTTGCAGTCCTTTTCAAGTCTTTCGCGCAAAAACGAATTCGCGGAAACTCCGCCCGCGACGACCAATTTCTTTTCGCCGAACAGGCAGGCGGCGTCGGTCGCCTTTGAGGAAAGAACGTCGCATACCGCCTCGGTAAAGGACGCCGCGATATCTTCTCTCGAATAAGGTTCGTTTTTTTGCTCTTTCTGATGAACATAGTTTATTACAGAGGTCTTTATCCCGCTGAACGAAAAATCAAACGGGCTGTTTTCAAAATTGACCCTCGGAAAATGTATGGCTTTTTTATCTCCGTTTTTCGCGAGTTTTTCTACTTTTACTCCTCCCGGATAACCGAGACCGAGAATTCTTGCAGTTTTGTCAAACGCTTCGCCTGCGGCGTCGTCGCGGGTCCTTCCGAGTATTTTATACGAACATTCATCGGCAACGTGTACTATGTGGCTGTGTCCGCCCGAAACGATGAGCGCGGTGAAGGGGGGCTTTAAGTCGGGGTGAGTTATATAATTTGCGGCGACGTGTCCTCTTATGTGGTGTACGGGAATAAGCGGTTTTCCTGTTGCCGCCGAAAGGCTTTTTGCAAAATTTACGCCGACAAGCAATGCACCGATAAGTCCGGGCGCATAAGTTACGGCTATCGCGTCGATACTCTCAAGTCCGCCGACGTCGGAAAGCGTGTCTTTGACAAGCGGGGAAATTGCTTCGCAGTGTGCTCTTGCGGCTATTTCGGGAACTACCCCTCCGTAAAGCGTATGTATGTCTATCTGCGACAAAACGCGGTTTGAAAGGACTTCTCTTCCGTCGCGGACGACTGCGGCGGCGGTTTCGTCGCAGGAGGATTCTATTCCGAGTATGTTCATTTGGTTTTCTCCAATTCGTATTTCATAGTGTAGGCGTCTTCATCGGGCTTCTCGTAAAAATGCGGTCTGCGGGCGATTTTTTCAAATCTGTGTTTTTCATAGAGGGCTATTGCGGCGAGGTTAGAGATCCGGACCTCAAGAAGAATTTCGGAAATGTTTTCTTCTTTGCAGACGTTTTTGATTTTTTCGATGATTTCCTGCCCGAAACCCCGTTTTCTTTTACTTTCCGGTACTGCGACGGAGACGATCTCCGCAACATTTTCCGTTATCAGAAAAACGGCGTGTCCTGCATATTCTTTTCCGTCTTTTGCCGTAATTATGCGGTAAAGCGGATTTTTTAACATTTCACTGAGTTCTTTTTCGGACAGCGGTATCGAAAAAGAACTTTTTTCGGTTTCGGCGATATTTTTTATATCGGATTCAACTGCGTTTCCCGTCATTTTCAAGTTTGTCAAAGACGGCGCTTACCGCCGCTTTTATTTCCTCCGCGCATTTTTCGTATTCCGTCGGACTTTTTCCGTAAGGGTCGGAAATGTCCGAATTTTTAAGGCAGAAAACTTTCTTATCGGGGAAAGCAGACCTCAGACAGAGGCATTGTTCCTCGGTCATTGTAAGAATTAAGTCCGAAGTTTCCGCTTTTTCTTTTGTGAGTCTTGACGACTTAAAGGCTGAAAGGTCGATACCTTCTTTTTTCAATACCGCAACGGCGTTTTCCGATGCGGGAAGTCCGTCAGCCGTCATTATACCGGCGCTTTCCGCACCGATGTCGAGGTGTCGGTTTTCCGCCTCTTTTTTTGCGAAAGCCTCCGCCATCGGACTTCGGCAGGTATTGCCTGTGCAAACGAATAATATCTTCATCAGTGAGCCTCGTACCATGTTTTTCCCGTTCCGACGTCGGCGACGAGCGGGACGGAGAGTGCTGCGACGTTTTCCATTTCGCTTTTCAGAATTTCAGCCGCCGCATTCGCTTTTTCTTCGGGCGCCTCGACTATCAGTTCGTCGTGGACCTGTAAGATGAGTTTCGCCTCGGGAATTTCCCTTTTCAGCCTTTCGGAAACTCTTATCATTGCGAGTTTTATCAGGTCGGCGGCAGTCCCCTGTATCGGAGTGTTGCGGCAGACTCTGTGTCCGAACGCCTGTATCTGCTTATTTTTCGAAAACAGTTCGGGAACGTATCTCCGTCTTCCGAAAAGCGTTTCCACATACCCCGTCTCCTGCGCTTTTTCGACCGCCTTTTTCATATATGCGTCGACGCCCGAATAAGTTGCAAGATAACTCTCTATATATCTTTTCGCTTCTTTTCTCGGAATTTTCAGGTCTTTTGAAAGGGAAAATTCTCCGATCCCGTAGACTATTCCGAAATTGACGGTCTTTGCCCTGCTTCTCATTTCGGCTGTCACCATTTCCTTCGGCAGTCCGAATATCTCGGAGGCGGTGACGGTATGAATGTCAACTCCGTCGCAGAACGCCTTTCGCATCGTTTCGTCTCCCGAAATATGTGCAAGCAGGCGAAGTTCTATCTGCGAATAGTCTGCGTCGATAAGCAGGTTTCCGTCTTCCGCAATGAATGCTTTTCGGAGTTGTCTGCCGAGTTCCGTGCGTACGGGGATATTTTGCAGGTTGGGTTCAATGCTGCTTATTCTGCCTGTCTGGGTCACTGTCTGTGTGAATTTCGAGTGAATTCTTCCGTCGTCCGCTATCGTTTTTATAAGTCCTTCGACGTATGTCGATTTCAGTTTCGTCAGTTTTCTGTAAATTATGATATTGTCGACTATCGGGTGAAATCCCGCAAGGGATTCAAGCACTTCGTTATCTGTCGAATAGCCCGTTTTCGTCTTTTTTCGGCAGGGAAGCAGAAGTTCTTCGAAAAGGACCGCTCCGAGTTGCTTTGTCGAATTTATATTGAATTCCTTTCCCGCAAACCTGTAAATTTCTTCTTCCGCAGCGGAAATTTCGGCGTCTATGCTTCTGCCGAATTCTTCGATAAAATTCCTGTCGGCTCTGAACCCGATATGCTCCATTTCGGCAAGGACCGAAGAAAGGGGCATTTCTATATCGGAAAAAACGGACGTTTCGCCGTTCTCTTCGAGTTTTTCTTTCATTTTATCCGCAAGTCGGAAAAGTCCGACGGCAATTCCCGCAGGGTTGCGTTTCTCGGAAAGAAATTCGGAAAAC
The DNA here is from genome assembly GCA_934486965.1 of uncultured Eubacteriales bacterium. Classification (GTDB taxonomy): domain Bacteria; phylum Bacillota; class Clostridia; order Oscillospirales; family UBA644; genus Geddesella. Next base: position 2,625 of record CAKSQP010000091.1, on the reverse strand, counting down.
AGCCTGTCCGCAGAATAATTCGTCTCGGACGGATTGAGGATATATGCCGCAAGCAGTGTGTCGAAAACGATATTTACCGAAACTTTTTCGTCAAGGGCTTCGAGATATATTTTTTTCGAGCCGTGCGCTATTATTTTTTTGCCGTCAAGTTTCGAAAGAGAAGAGAGAACGCAAACGGTCGTCCCGTCCGAAACGAGATGTCTTCCGTCGTTTTCAATAACCGAAAAGACTTTGTCTCCGTCATAGAATCCTGCCGTCTCTTCGGATATTTCCGTTTCCGTTACGGTCGGTTCGGTCTCTTCTTCGGCGGAGTATTTTTTTGCGAGAGAACGGAGTTCGAGTTCCGAAAATATTTCGGCAAGTTTCTTTCCGTCGGGGTGGGGAGGAGTTATCTTTTCTATATCCGTTCCTATATCGCCGCTGCGCAGTATCTTTCCGAGTTCGAGACTTAAATATGCGCTGTCTTTGCCGTTGCGTATTTTTTCGCCGAGGCTCCCCTTTATCTCGTCCGCGTGTTCGTAGATACCGTCGAGAGTCTGATATTTTTCAAGAAGAGACAGCGCCGTTTTCTCTCCGACGCCTTTTATTCCGGGGATATTGTCACTGCTGTCGCCCATAAGCGCCTTGAGGTCGGTCATTCTGTCGGGCTCAAGTCCGTATTTCTCTTTCAGAGCCGCTTTGTCGAAAAGAATATCCTGTTTTGTCGCCGCAAGTTTTACTACGGTGGTGTCGCTTATCAACTGGAAAGAGTCGCGGTCTCCCGTGACTATAACGCAGCGGTCGCCGTGCTCGTCGCAGTATCTGCTTACTATTCCTATTATGTCGTCCGCTTCGATTCCCGGTTTTTCAAGGACGGCGATCCCCATTGCGCGCAGAATGTCTTTTGTTATCGGAAACTGCACGAGAAGATCCTCGGGGGTAGCCGAACGGGTGGCTTTGTATCCGTCGTACATCTTGTGCCTGTGCGTCTTTTCCTTAAGGTCGAACGCGACGGCGATTTTGTCGGGCTTTTCTTCTTCGATATGTTTATTTAAGATATTGAAAAAACCGTAAACGGCGTTTGTCGGAACGCCTTTGGAACTGCGAAGTTCTCTTATTCCGTAAAAACTTCTGTTCAGAATACTGTTACCGTCTATTATCAAAAATTTCATAATCCACCAAACCTATATAAATATATCGAAAAATAAGCGATTTGTATTTCAGAGTTGTTCTGAAAGATTTCCTGCCGTCAATAGGAGCAGCGTGCGTGGGGCACGGAAGGCGGCAGCCGTGAAGGATTGCGAAGCAAAACTTTCTGCTCCTATTATACATTATTCTGCCGTTTTTTTCAATAGAAACTCTCAAATATTCGAAATATTGTCCCGATATTCGGTAGGTGACAAAATTTGACAAAAAAAATTCCGAAATTGCAAAATTTTTTGCAAATACCTATTGACTTACGGCAGTAATTATGTTATCATAATGGAGCAAAGTGGGTTAAAGTATTATGAATGTGGAGTAAAGTGGTGCGATTTTGAAAGGGAGGTGAGAATATTGTACCGTTTCGTCGGAAATTTCCAGCATACGCTCGACGCAAAAGGAAGAATGTTCTTGCCCGTAAAACATCGCGAGCAATTTTCTCCCGAAAATAAGACCGTGGTAATAACCAGAGGAATGTATGATTGCCTTATGGTAATGCCCGAAGATGAATGGGACAGGTTCCTTGAGGGGATCTCCGAGCAGTCCTTCGCGGAAGCCTCGATGATAACCGAATATTTCGTCGCGAACGCCACTTATTCCGATATAGACGGACAGGGCAGAATTGCCATTCCCGCAAATCTGAGAGAAGAAGCGAACCTCACCAAAGAGGTGTCGGTCGTAGGCCTCGGCAAATTCCTCAATATATGGGATACGGCAAGATGGAAAGAAAGAAATACCGTTACCGCAGCGTCGAGAGACGCCATGCGCGAGGCTCTTTCCAAAAACGGTTTCCGCTTTTAGGTGACGATATGGAATTTTCACACATACCCGTGCTTTTAAGCGAGACGATAGACGCTTTGAATATAGATCCCGACGGGATATACGTCGACGGGACGGCGGGCGGAGGAAACCATTCCGCGGCTATTGCCGAAAGACTTTCCGAAAAAGGACGCCTTATCTGCGTCGACCGCGACGAAGAGGCGATTGCCGCCTGCAAAAAAAGATTTGAAAATTCAGATAAAAATATAGAGATAATTCATTCGGAATTCGCGAATATCCCCGAAATTCTCAAAGAAAAAGGGATATTTGCCGACGGAATTCTTGCCGACCTCGGCGTCTCTTCCCATCAACTTGACGACGCGTCACGCGGCTTTTCATATATGCAGAACGCGCCGCTTGATATGAGAATGGACGGAGAAAGCGGTTTTTCCGCAAAGGACGTAGTCAACGGATATTCCGCGGACAGGCTTGCAAAGATATTCTTTGAATACGGGGAAGAAAAGTATTCGAGAAGGATCGCCGCAGGGATAGTCGGCGCGCGTGAAACAAAAAAAATCGAAACGACGGGGGAACTTGTCGAAATAATAAAAAAAGCGATGCCTCAGGCGGCTTTAAGGGAAAAACAGCACCCCGCCAAAAGAGTCTTTCAGGCGATAAGGATAGAAG
>CAKSQP010000090.1 GCA_934486965.1 uncultured Eubacteriales bacterium | reverse complement strand
ATTTGATTTTGGTCGGAATATCGTTTTTTGTATTGCGGAAATTATATCGGGAAGAAAAAATTTTTCTTCCTAAAAACAAAAGAGAGGCGTTTTATGTCAAAATTAAAAAAAATCGGACGGTCGCTTCTCTGTCTTTTCGCTTTGGTCGCTTTTTCGTTTCCGACTTATGCCGCGGGTGATAATTTTGTCTCCGCGTTCTCTTCGGTATCCGACCCCTCGGGCTTTTCAAAAAGGACGGTCGCGGATTCGGAGTTCCCGAAAGAAGTCGTTGTCGGAGGTGAGACGTTCGGTGTCAAAATCAAAGCAGACGGCGTTCTTGTCGTCGAAATGCGCGATCTTGAGACCGAAGACGGAAAAAAAGTCAATCCTGCGTATCTGTCGGGGATTCGCCCCGGCGATATAATAACGGAGGTCGACGGCAAAAAGACGGGAAGTGCTTCCGAACTGAAAAACACCGTTTCCTTATCGGAGGGTAAAGAAATTACTCTTACCGTTAAAAAAGACGGCGTTTCGAAAAAAGTCGCGGTAACTCCTCAGAAGGATACGTCCGACGGCGCGTATCATATAGGTATAGTCGTCAAGGACAGTACCGCGGGGCTCGGAACGATAACCTTTTACGACGCGGAAAATAAAACTTTCGGCGCTCTCGGTCACGGTATATGCGAGGGGGAGACCTCAACTTTATTCCCGATAGCCGAAGCCGATGTCTTTGAGACAAGAATATATTCCGTATCGAAAGGGGCTGTCGGAACTCCGGGCGAACTGCGTGGACTTTTTCTTGACGAAAAAGCCGTAGGATACCTCTTTTCGAACACCGAAAGCGGAGTATTCGGGTCGATAAACAATATCCCCGAAAAGAAAACGGTCAAGGTCGCTGAGAAAAACGAAATAAGAGAAGGGAAGGTCACTGTTGTTTCCACTGTCGATGAAAACGGTCCCGCAGAGTATGAGGCGGAGATAACGAAGATCGACGTTTCGGGAAACGGCGACAGGAATTTTGTCGTTAAGATAACGGACCCCGTGCTTCTCGAAAAAACGGGCGGGATAGTTCAGGGAATGAGCGGAAGCCCGATTCTGCAGAACGGAAAGATAATAGGAGCGGTAACTCACGTCTTCATAAACGATCCGACGTCGGGTTACGGTATCTATATCAAGAATATGCCCGTATCGTAAGAAAAGAACGCCGATAAAAATTATCGGCGTTCTTTTTATATAATATCCTTTACAAACATATCATAGTATGCGTCGGAGGGCATTCTGAAATCTCCCCTCGGCGAAAGCGAAACGCTTCCGACCTTTATTCCGTCGGGCATACAGGAACGTTTGAACTGCTGTGTGAAAAATCTTCTCAAAAAGATCTTCAGCCATTTTACTATCGTTTCGCGGTCGAACATTCCCTCGAATGCGTTTTCGGCAAGGCGGATTATCTTTTCGGGCGGACAGCCGTAACGCAAAAGGTAATAAAGATAAAAGTCGTGCAGTTCGTAAGGACCTATAATGTCTTCGGTCTTCTGTGCGATTTCGCCCTTGTCGTCGTGCGGCAGAAGTTCGGGACTAACAGGCGTTTCAAGCACATCTATAAGCACGTTTTTCTGCTTTTCGCCGCTCCTTTCCGCTTCGTAACGGACAAGATACCTTATGAGCGTTTTCGGGACCGACGCATTGACTCCGTACATGGACATGTGGTCGCCGTTGTAGGTCGCAAAGCCGAGCGCAAGTTCGGAAAGGTCGCCCGTGCCGATAACTATACCGTTTTCGGCGTTCGCAATGTCCATAAGTATCTGCGTTCTTTCTCTTGCCTGCGAGTTTTCGTAAGTGACGTCATGAACTTCGGGGTCGTGACCGATATCTTTGAAATGCTGATTAACCGCGTCCGCTATGGGAATTTCCCTTACCGTAACGCCGAAACACTCCGCAAGGGTAAAGGCGTTGTTTTTCGTCCTGTCGGTCGTGCCGAAACAGGGCATCGTTATCGCGATTATGTCTTTTCTGTCTTTTTTAAGTATGTCGAAAGCGCGGGCGGTGACGATAAGCGCAAGGGTCGAATCAAGCCCTCCCGAAATCCCGATGACCGCACTCTTCGATTTTATTCTGTCAAGGCGCGAGGCAAGAGCGCGGCTCTGAATGTTGAGTATCTCTTCACAGCGTTCCGCGATGTCGCCTTTCGGCAGAAACGGGTTTTTATCGTATTTTCTTTCGAGTTTTATGTTTTTTACGGGCAGTTCAATGTCGATTTTCCTTACCGAGCAGTCGCTCTTCGGAAACGAAGACATTCTCCGCCTGTCAAAGGTTATCGTCTGCAGGTCGGCGTCCGCAAAAACGATTTCGGGTTCATAAGGCGCACTGCGTGCAAGCAAACGTCCGTTTTCGCAGATCATCGAATCTCCCGAAAAGAACATATCGGTCGTCGATTCGCCTTTTCCTGCCGAGGCGTAGGCATAAACGCACAGAAGTTTTGCCGACTGCATCGCAACGAGGTCTTTTCTGAAACGGCGTTTTTCCGCAAATTCGTTTCCTGCCGAAAGGTTGAAAAACACCGTCGCTCCGTTCTCTGCAAGCGTTTCGGAGGGGGAAGAGGGGACCCACAGATCTTCGCATATCTCAGCCGAAAACGCGAACTCCTCAAAGTTGACGGCGGAAATTATCGCTCTCCCGAACGGTATCTTTTCTCCGAAAAAGTCGACTTCCCGCTCTTTTTCGCCCTTTGCCGACGCGAAATGTCTTCCCTCGTAAAACTCCGAATAGTTCGGAATGTTTTCTTTCGGGATAATTGCTATGACTTTCCCTTTGAAAATTACCGCCGCACAGTTATATAATTTGAAATCGACGGCAAACGGAAAACCGACTATCGAAATGATGTCGAAATCCGCAGTCTTTTCGGCAATTTCCTTTACCGCCGCCGCCGCTTCCTTTATGAGTTTCGTCTGCAAAAAAAGGTCTCCGCAGGTGTATCCCGTCACGCAGAGTTCGGGGAAAACAATAACGGACGCGTCCCTTTCTTCCGCAGTCTTTATCATTTCAAGGATATTTTCGCGGTTTGAAACACAGTCCGCAACCTTTACGACGGGGCTTGCCGCGGCAATTCTTATAAAACCGTCTTTCATATTAAAACCTCTTCCTTAATTTTTGCTTTTCTTTGCGATAAACGCGGTGAGAAACGCTCCGAGAGCGAAGACTATGACTCCGACAACAATATTTACGATATATCCCGAAGTCGCCGAGGGTGACATGATAAACGGCAGAATGTTCTGTCTTGCAATGTCGATTGCCGAGAAAAGAACAAAGCCCGAAATTACCGTATAGGTTATCCTCGACTGCTTATTTAATGCGTATTCAAGCGCTTTTATCATTGCGAACACAAAGAGGACTCCGAAAATCCCGAACGGCAGAATCGAAAGAATATCGAGTTTTTTTATCCATTCGAGAATGAGTTCGTAAAGTCCGAGAACAAGGAGAATATGCGAAAGTGAAATTCCGGGTAAGATAAGCGCCACGGCAATAAGTATTCCCGAAATTATATAGAGCGGCAGGTTTCCGAAAAATCCGCCGTCAGCGGAATACGCAATGAAATCCTCGGGAATAAGGGTTATTAAAAGAAGGATAATGATTCCCGCAGCGAAGGCTATTGCGTCGGTCCATTTTAAGGAGTTTATCCCGGCTTTCTTTTTTAAGAGCGCCATGCTTCCGATAAGCGTTCCGACAAAGAAACAGTACATTATAAATCCGACGTTTTCCATTAAAAAGGACATCGGCCATGAAAACGCGACAAATCCGACGGCTACCGTCAGCATATAGAAAAGTATAGTTAAGAAATTTTTCTTGAAACTTTTGAAAATGCCCGCGGCGGCGTTTATGAGTTTATCGTAGAACCCGAAAATAAGAGCCATCGTGCCGCCCGAAATCCCGGGGACGAGCATCGACGCCCCTGTAAGAACGCCTTTTGCGCCTTCTTTAATAACAGAATCTTTTTTCATATATTTCTCCGTTGTCAATTTTTTCAAAATGATTATAGCAAATAAACGGAGATTTTACAACCTTTAATATAAAAATTCGGAAAATCGTCCTAAACGATCGCTCTGCATATCCTCTCGGCGACCTTTCCGAGTTTTGAAAAGTCCATTGCCTCGACGTATATTTCTTCGAGGTCGTCGTGGAGCGCCTTTTCTTTTTTCAGCGATTCAAGCGCTTCGTTTATGCACGCGGCGTATATCTTTTTCGAAAAAACGAGACGGTCGCGGATAAATGTGAAATCTTCGCGCAAAAAACGTTTGAGATGTATCTTCCTCGCAAGGGACGGTTCGAAATCGCACCCCTTTTCGGACGTGACGAGCGCGGTCGAAAAAGAGGGGACGGCGATATGTTCTATCTCGTTCGGGGATATCGGCGAATAAAAAGCGTAGAAATCAATTCCCGCCTGCCTGAGATACGCCGCCGCCTTTTTCATAAAATAAGGAGAGGTGAAAAAGTCGTCGCGGAAAACAAAGACCTTGTCGCAAAGGGTATAAATTGTGTCTTTGAAAGTGATATAGCCTTTCGGAGTGTAGCCCGAAAGAAAACGCCTGTGAATTTTTCCGTTGCCGCCGCCTGTATTCGGGAAATTCCGTTTCATAAATCCCGAAATAAACCCGTCCGCCTTTTCTTCGTCGATAAAATCTTTTGCCGTGCCCGAAATGTCGGCGTAAATTTTGCCCGCCGCTCCGAGATAGTGATAACATCTTTCAAAACATTTTTTTATTCTGCCCTGAAGCATGAAAATTTCTTTGAGTGATTTTTGCAGTTTCTTTTCGTCCCAATATTCCCCGACGTTTATAATTCCCCCCAGAGCACCGGGAACGGGAGGCTCAAGCGTGTGGGGAGGGGTGCCGTCGACAAGAACCGCTCCGAGCTGCGGGAAAAGCACTCCGTCGAGACTGTCGGGGTCGGAAGAACAGTAGGCGTATTCTGTGAAAATTTCCTTTTTCAACATCTCTCCCGCGACTTTTTTCATCAGACTGCTCTTTCCCGTTCCGGGACCTCCCTTGATGACGTAAGCCCTTTTATTTTCGATAAAAGGTTCGTAATAAGAGAAAAACCCCTCCGGAGTATTCGCTCCGAGAAAGGTTCTGATACCGAGTCCGTTCATATAATCCCTCTTTCTGTATGTTTTTCTCTAATATGATATGCAGAAAAAAGAATTACGGCAAAAAGAAAACGCCTCATTAAGAGAGGCTTCATAAGGAAAAAGGTATCACAAATTTTGTGCTGCCTTCTTTTTGTACTATCCGAAAAAGAACCACGAGGGATTTGGGTGAGAAAATCCGATGCTCGCTGTGCCTATGGATAAAGTGATATTCCGGGCTTTGCCGGAGTGATATTTTCTTTTCGGAAAGTGATATAAAAGTCTCGCGGCTTTTGTGATATTACATTCGCCGGTTAAACTGCCGCAGGCAATATAACTATGCGAAGCATAATATCACTGTCCGATGACAATATAACTCGCCGTCGGGCGAATATAACTGAGGTGCACTCCGTAAAGAAGTGCACCTCTCAGAGGCGTTTTTGTCAGTGTTTCACAATATTTTCCGCGGCGACAATCTTCTTCTGGCAGAAAGGACATTCGACCTCTCCGTCGATTTCGTTGTTTTCGATAAAGAAAAGTTCTTCGCAGAACGGACATTGCAAGGTGTAGAATTCGTCGATATGCTCGTGGTCGCAATGCTCGTCCCCGCAGTCACACTCGTGGGCGTGCTGCTCTTCGACCGCGCCTTCAAGGTCGAAATTGTCGAGAATTACCTGCTGCATATCCTTTATAATTGAAGTCAGGTATTCGAGTTCTTCCTCAATTTCGTCGTTTTTGACGGTCTGCAAATCCTGTTTGCCTGCAACGTCTTCGAGAAGTGCGAGCATTTCTTTCATAAGGCCGTAGTCGGGACTGTCTTTTCTTTCTTCGATTTTTTCTTTCAGGGAATTTATTCTGTTCAAAACGAAATCCATATTTCCTCCTAAAAAATATGACCTCGCATTTTTATGGAGGTCATGATTTTTTCTTAAAGGCTTACGCTCTTTCCATGTATTCGCCGGTACGGGTGTCTATTCT
>CAKSQP010000089.1 GCA_934486965.1 uncultured Eubacteriales bacterium | reverse complement strand
AGCATGCACATGCGGAACATGCACATCATGAAAATATCCATAACGATCGCGTTGAATTTTTTCATCGTTTTTTCTCCTGTGAAATATTTATGAGGCATTTTAACATTTCCTAAAGCGTTTGTCAATAGGTAACGGGAAGGTTTTGCATTTTTGTCACAAAGCCCCTAATTGCCGTTCGCTCTGTTTTCAATCACTTCAATATCCTCGAGAGAGGAAAAATCGTTGTTTTCGATATGCCTTTTTTCATGCTCAAGAACTTTCTCCTGCTGATCGGGAGAAAGTTTTGCGTTGATGTATATATTGTAGTCGTCGTTTCCGTCTATTACGGTAATGCCTTTCACCGTCGACGGCAGATTGACAAGACGAATGAATATATCGTTCATAAGATCAGTTTCCGTCGTTGGATTTCAATGCTTCTATTATGGCGACGGCTCTTTCTATATCTTCTTTTGAAGCGCCTTTTGAAACCGAAAAGAGCATTTTCATTTCGGGACGCGTACGCAGAAGGTCGCGGAGAAGAAAAACTTCGTCTTCGTCTTTTTCGCTTTCTTCGGAGCAGTCGGAAAGCAACTGATTATAACTTACGCCGTAATAATCGGCTATTTTATTCAGTGTTTCGTAATCGGGCTGCCGACAGCCTGTTTCCCACATTGCGACGGTCGAAAGCGCGACTCCGAGGGCTGCCGCAAGTTCTTTTTGGGTTATCCCCGCTTTTTTGCGAAGCGCACGCAGGTTGTTTTTGAATTGCATTTCCATAATTTTTTTCCTCACCCTTGCCGTGTTTTTAAGTTTGCAACTATATTATATATCACAAAAGGTGTATTTGTCAACCGCCGCGGAGAAAGTTTTCAAAAATGTTACGAATTGTGAGTAATGCCTATATATAAAGGATAATGTATGCACAAATCGTGATAATTCATGAAAAAGACACAAACAAGACTTGACAAAATTCACTTTGCGTGATATAATGTGACTGTAAAGAAGATGAATTCACGGAGGACGGAAAGATGACTTACAAATATTCGGAATACGGTTCGGAGACTGTTTGCAGAAGATCCGGACTTGCTTATGTCGAAAATCAGGCGAGATCGGCTGAAGAGACTTACGACAGATGGCTGTCCTTCAGAAAAAGACTGAAAAGAAGCCTTGCGCGTGCAGTCGCCGCCGAAAAAGAAAAAGCAGAAAAGAAAATGCCCGCATTTTCGGGTGCAGTCGGAATTACCGTTTCCGTATTCACGACTTTGAGCCTTATCGCGGGACAGGGCAGAGGTTTTGTCTTTGCTGTCGGCGGAGAAGCGATCCTTGCTCTTGCCGCAGGCGTCGGCGTATACTTCTTACTTAAAAAACTTTGCAAGGAATAATTTTCTCTTTATATAGGAAGATATTTTTACCACCGCGGCAGATCCGTAAGGAAAATTAAACCGTTATATGTTGATTTGATTTTTGCGCCCTCTGAGGCAAACAGTGTTTTCGGCGGTTTTCTGTTTCTCTCTGAAACGTTTATGTCCGTTACGGATATTGTATGAGAAAGTTTTTGTCTGACAATAAGCATTTTTCTATGGCTACCGCTATTCCAAAGTGAAATGCGGGAATCTTCATTGACCGGCACTATATATTATTATTTTGCCATCTCCTAAACAGTTGTCCCCCGCAGGAAAGAGCCTTCGGTAAAACCGAAGGCTCTTTCTCATATTTGTTTTAATAAAAAGTTTTTCAGGATATCTTCAATTTCCGCATAATCGGTCGCTGCAAAGATACGGTTCTTTGCTTCCGCCGAATTTTTCATTCCTTTAAGATACCAGGCAATGTGTTTGCGGCTTTCGGGAATTGCCACCCGCTCTCCCTTATATTTTATTATGAGACGGAGGTGCCTGAGGGCTGTTTCGAGTTTTTCACTGTCGGACGGCGGAGTATATTCAAGCCCGACGGACTTTTTCTTTATTTCATCGAAGAGAAACGGATTTCCCACGGCGCCGCGCGCGACCATGACTGCGTTGCAGCCCGTTTCATTTTTCATTCTGACGGCGTCTTCATACGAAAAAATATCTCCGTTTCCGACGACGGGGATATTTACCGAACTCTTGACTTCCTCAATTATTCCGAGATCGGCTTTCCCCGAATACATCATTTCTTTCGTTCTTCCGTGAACCGTTACGAATGCTGCGCCTGCGCTTTCAGCCGCTTTTGCAATTTCGGGAGCATTTTTGTTTTCACCCGTATATCCTGCTCTCATTTTGACGGAAACGGGAATATCCGTCGCGTTTACCGCACTTTTTACTATATCGAAAACGAGTTTCGGCTGTGTCATAAGAAAAGAGCCTTCGCGGTTTCCGACTATTTTGGGTACGGGACACCCCATATTTATGTCTATAAAAAGGGGAGAAAGTTCCGATATCTTTTTGACGGCATATTCGATTATATCGGGTTCTGAACCGAAAATCTGTATTCCGAATTTCCCTTTTTCCGCGTCTCCCGAAGATGAGAGACGGGCGGTGTTTTTATCTTTGTAATAAAGACCTTTGGCGCTTATCATTTCCGAAACGGTTATATCCGCGCCGAAACCGATGCATATTTCTCTGAACGCTCTGTCGGAAATTCCCGCGAGCGGTGCGAGAAAAACTTTATTTTTTATATTGATTTTATCCATTATAAACGTTTTGCGAGTTTGTCTATTCTTTCCATTTTCTTTATAAGGCTTTTGGGTGACAGGACTTTGATCTCGTCGCTGTTTTTATAAAGATACGAAATGAATTCGGGCGTGAGTTTGAGAGACGTTTCGACAAGGAACGTGGTGTCCTGCTTTTCAATATGAGCCTTGCCCGCAAAGCGGTCTTCCGCAAATTCGTTCATGAATACAAAGATCGAATCTTCGGAAATTTCAAGGTTTACGGTGATCTCCTGCCCGTTTTTCAGTTCGAGATTCCGTCTTACATAAAGCGCGAGGTCGAAATCGGGATTGTCGGATATCTCTCCGGGAGCGGCGGCTTTCCTGTCTATTATCGTGATTTCCGAAAGTTCGTCAATATCGAAAAATTCGAAGTTTCCGTCGAAAGAACGGCTTCCAGCAACAAGATAACCGGTATTGTCAACCACCGTTATTACGAGCGGCGAAACGTTATATTTAAGCCCCTTGTATGCAAAGGTTATTTTCTTTCCGTTGAAAATCGCTTCGCATATCTTGATCGTCTTTTCGGAAGCGTCGTTTTTATTGTTGTTTATAAATTTGAGCATTGAACCGAGTATTCGGTTCTCGTTTTTGACGTTTGTAAGTTTTGCAAGTTTCAGAACGAGTTCGTTTGCCTGCTGGTGGGGGATAAGTTCCGTCATCTGCAACAGTTGGGAGAGCAGATAAATGTCGGACGGGGTGAGGTTGTCGCTTACCATGTGATAGGTGACTTCATCGCCCCTTTTTTTCTTTTTTATCTGATAACCTGCCTGTTTTAATGCCTGAATGTCGCTGTATATCGATTTTCTTTCCGCCGAGATCCCTTTCAGATACAGATTGTCGAATATCTGCGTGAGCGTGAGTCCGTTCTCTTCATCGGTCATTTTTGTCAAAATGTCGAGCAGATACAGTATTTTTGTTTTTCTCGAATGCTGTTCGGCCATATTGCTCTCCTTCCGTATCTTAAGTGTCGGTTTATTTTTTATCCCTGAAATATTCGTAAATTTTTTCTGCAAGAGCGGGGGATACCCCTTTTACCTCGGCAAGTTCCCCGACCGTTGCGTTTTTTATTTTTTCGAAAGATCTGAAATGTAAAAACAGATTTTTCGCGCGCGTCTTTCCCACGCCCTCTATCTCGTAGAGTTCCGAACGTTTCTCCTGTTCATCGCGGAGTTTTTTGTGGTACGCGATTGCATAGCGGTGAACTTCTTCCTGCAGATTGCCGCAAAAAGCGAAAACGTCGTGATTCTTTTCGAGCAGAAGTTCTCTTCCGTCTCCGAAGACAACGGATTTCGTGCGGTGGCGACTGTCCTTTTTTAAGCCTATCACGGTTATCGGCGCGTTGAATTCCGAAACGACGGCGGAGACTGCGTGTATCTGCCCGAGCCCTCCGTCGCAGATTATTACGTCGGGGAGCGGCGAGAAGTTTTTGTCGCCGTCAAAATAACGGGTAAGTCTTCTTTTGACCGCTTCTTTCATGTATGCGGTGTCGTCGTTTCCGTAACGTTTTTCGATCTTGAACCTTTTATATCTGCTTTTTTCGGTTTTCCCGTTTACGCAGGCTATCATTCCGCAGACAACGTTTTCGCCCGCTATATGCGAAATATCGTAAACCTCCATATTGTCAGCCGAAGAAATTCCCGTAAATTCGCGGAACGACGATAGGTCTCTTTCCGCTTTGTAGGCTTTTCCTGCGTGCTGAAGAATTCTTTCGCGACAGTTTTTCTTTGCCGTTTCGAGAATTGCTTTGTCCTGCTCGAGCCTTGCCGTCTTTATCCTACCGTCGAGCCAGTCGTTGAGAAGCGGCATATCGGTAAAGGGCAGGGAACAGTAGATATATTTAGGCATATCTTCGGTTTCCGCATAATACCGCGAAATATAGTCGCTCATAAGCGTATCGGTGCTTTCTGCGACGTTGATATCGAAAATGTCGCATCTTTCGCCGACGATATATCCGTTTCTTATTCTGAGCATAAACACGCAGTAGACGGGTTCATCAATAGAAACGCCGACTTCTTCGCTTTCGACGCAGGCAATATAGTCTGCGTTCGTATTTCTTACGACAAGCGGCTTTTGTCTTTTCTTTACGGTCTCAAGAGCCTCCGCTTTATCCCGCAGAATCGCCGCCGTCTCAAAATCAAGTCGGTCGGCGGCTTCAAACATTTCTTTTTTTGTTTTTTCGCAGATATCGTCTGTCTTTCCGTCGAGAATAGAGCATATCTCCGAATAAATTTCGTCGATCCTGTTTTGGGAGACTTTGTTCTCGCAGAACCCCGCGCATCTTCCGATATGATATTCGAGACAAACTTTTTTCGGCACGGCCTTTTTAGAGGCACAGTCTGCAAGTCTGAAAGTCTTTTTCAGAAGTTCGCAGAGGAGCGTTGCGTGATGTCTGAACGCATAAGGCCCGAATATCTTACCGCCGTCGGGCTTCCTTGTGTGTGCGATCTCGACGGAGGGACCTGCCGGAGTCTTTTTCACTCTGATGTAAGGATAGCCTTTGCTGTCCTTTAACTTTATATTGAAAAAAGGATTGTGCTGTTTTATAAGGCTGCATTCGGTAAGGAGTGCCTGCAATTCCGTTTCGGTAACGATTATTTCGAAATTTGCGGCGGTCTTCATCAGTCTTTCGGTCTTCGCATTTCTGCCGCTCTGGAAATATGTCGTTACACGGTTTTTCAGGTTTTTCGCCTTACCTACATAGATAACCTTGCCGTTTTTATCGTAATAAGTGTAAACGCCCGGCTTTTCCGGCAGGTTAAGCGCCTTTTTTAACAGGTCGTTTTTCTCCATTTTAACCGCGGTCGGTCTCGTTAAGTTCTTTTAAGAGTTCTTCAAGACCTGCGACGGCGTCGTCTTCATCGGGGCCGTCGGCGACTATCGAGATCTCTGTTCCGTTTACTATTCCGAGGGACAGTATCCCGAGAAGGCTCTTGGCGTTTACTCTTCTGGAGTCGTTTTCGATCCATACCGAAGATCTGTACTCGTTTGCCTTTTTGATGAAAAAGGTCGCGGGTCTGGCGTGAAGCCCGACGGGATTAGTGACGGTTACGTTCTTGCTGATCATTTTTAATCCTCTTTCTTTTATCTATCTTACTCGCTGTCCGAGAGGAGTGTCGTCGGACAGGAATACAACTCTTACTTCGTCTTCTCCCGAGGCAAGAAGCATACCGTTGCTTTCAACGCCTCTTATCTTTGCGGGAGCGAGATTTGCGACTATGACGACCTTTTTGCCGATAAGGTCTTCGGGTTTGTAGAATTTTGCGATCCCCGAAACTATCTGTCTCTTTTCATAGCCGAGGTCTACCTGAATTTTCAGGAGTTTATCGGATTTTTCGACGGGAACGCAATCATAGACAAGGGCGGTGCGGAGTTCGGTCTTCATAAAGTCGTCGATCGAAATTTTCGGCGTTTCGGGAACTGCGGGTTTTTTC
>CAKSQP010000088.1 GCA_934486965.1 uncultured Eubacteriales bacterium | reverse complement strand
ATTTTATGCGCTCCCGCAACGCCTTTTGAAAGAACGGGGGAGGAGGCGGGTTCGACGGCTACGACCTTGATATCGGGATTCTTTTCCTTGAGGTATTTGCCTGTTCCCGTAACGGTTCCGCCGGTGCCGACGCCCGCAATAAAGAAGTCGATTTTGCCGTCGGTGTCTTCGTAAATTTCGGGACCCGTCGTTTCATAGTGAGCCTTGGGGTTTGCGGGGTTTACAAACTGACCCGGAATAAAGGAATTCGGAGTTTCCGCGGCGAGTTCCTCGGCTTTCGCGATAGCGCCTTTCATTCCCTTTGCGCCCTCTGTAAGGACAAGTTCGGCGCCGTATGCTTTCATCAACTGGCGGCGTTCTACCGACATCGTTTCGGGCATTACTATTATTATACGGTAGCCTCTTGCCGCGGCGACAGCCGCAAGACCTATTCCGGTGTTGCCGGAAGTCGGTTCGATTATTACCGAATCGGGAACGAGTTTTCCCGCTTTTTCGGCGTCGTCTATCATCGCTTTTGCGATTCTGTCTTTAACAGAGCCTGCCGGATTGAAATATTCGAGTTTTGCTAAAATTTTTGCTTTGAGCGAAAGTTCTTTTTCAATGTGTGTGAGTTCGAGAAGGGGGGTCTTTCCTATAAGTTCGTCTGCCGATTTATAAATGCGTGCCATAATTATTATCTCCTTTATATATATGTTGTCGGTTTGTTTTGTTTTTTTGTCTTTCAGCCCCGACATCGGAAGCCCGACATGTATTTTTTCATTTTTACACCCTCTTAAATAAAAAACGGAGAACCGAAGTCCTCCGAAATTTCTTTCTTTACGGACTTATGTATGTATGACAAAGCAAGTGCCGCAAAGGCACATACAGCAATTTTTCATACATACGGTTCTTTTCATTTCCAATATCTCCTTTAATTCCCTACCTGTTTGGTAGGTGTTTACAGTATAACACGCTTTTTTGCGGCTGTCAAGAGGAAAAATCGTAAAAAACTGTGAACTTGAACGCAAAATAAAAATTTTCAAAAACCGCAAAAAAGTGAGAAATAATGCGAAAAACAAAGAAAATCGAAGAAAATGCTTTGTGGAAAGAGATTTTCTGACCAAATCTGACTTTTACGAGACTTGCGTTTGGTGCGGAGCGGATATATAATGTACGCAGATAAAAGGTCAAAGAAAGTCAAAGACGGAACGGAGAGAGAAAAATGAAATCAAGCGATATAATAACCGAGTTTATAATGAATATGCTCGAAGACGAGGGCGGAGAACTTGAACTTAAAAGAAACGAACTTGCTCAGAGGTTCAACGTAGTTCCGAGCCAGATAAATTATGTTATATCGTCCCGATTCACCCCCGAAATGGGATATCTTATCGAGAGCAAAAGGGGCGGCGGCGGATATATAAGAATAAGAAGAGTCGTCCGCAGTCCGGCTGTCGGAATAATGCATATCGTGAACAATATCGGGGAAAAACTCAATGCGTTCGATGCTCAGGCGCTTCTTCGCAGTATGGAGGACAACGGATATATCGACGGAAAGGAACGGTGCGTGATGAGCGCCGCCGCAAGCGACAGCGCGTATCAGTCGGTGCCGCCGCTTGTCCGCGATAAACTCCGCGCGTCCCTTGTGAAAAATATGCTTTTATCTTTAATAGTAAAATAAGGAGTGATATATATGCTTTGTCAGAAATGTAATAAACGTGAAGCGACAACTCACCTTTCGGAAAATATAAACGGAGTAAAAAAAGAAAGACACCTTTGCAGTGAATGTGCCGCCGAAGAGGGGATAGATATGAGTTTCCCGACCTTTGATTTCGGAAACTTCGATTTCGGTTTCGGTTCGCTGCTTTCTTCGTTTTTCGGAAACGAGGAAAGAGGGCTTCCGGACGAAAAGAAATGCCCGACCTGCGGCAGAACTCTTTCGGAAATTTCGAGAACGGGCAACGTCGGCTGTCCCGATTGCTACACGACCTTTGAAAAAGAACTCCGCCCGATGCTCCTTAAAGTCCATAAAGGCGACAATCACAAAGGTTCCGTTCCTCATTCGTCTCCCGAAAAGAAAGTTTCGACCGACGACTTGAAAGAGGAACTCAAGGCGGCTATCGAACGCGAAGATTTCGAAAAAGCCGCGGTTCTCCGTGACAAGATAAGAGAGGAGGAAGGTAAAAATGAGTAATTCTATTCTTATTTCTTCCAGAGTACGTCTTGCAAGAAACCTTGCGGACGCAAAATTCGTCACAATGCTTTCCAAAAAAGAAAAAGAGGAAGTAAAAGAGCGTATCCACGAGCATATAAAAAAGGATAATCCCTTTATGCTCGACTATATAGATATGGAAAGTCTCGACCCCGTGCATACGGGCGCTCTTATCGAAGACCACACCATAAGCCCCGAATTTGCAGAAAACAAAGAGGGCGAAGCGTTGCTTGTCAATCATTCCGAAAGAATTTCGGTAATGATAAACGAGGAGGACCACCTCCGTATTCAGGCTTTGTCTTCCGACGGCGACCTTGAGGCGCTTTACGAAAAAGCCAAAAAAGTCGACGACTGGTTCGACGACGCGTTTCCTTACGCGTTCTCCGAAAAATTCGGATATCTGACCTGCTGTCCGACAAACCTCGGAACGGCGCTCCGCGTTTCGGTTATGGTCCATCTTCCCGCGCTCACCGAAAGCGGAAAAATAGGCGGCGTTTCTTCTTCTCTTTCGAAGATAGGCGTTACTTTCCGCGGACTTTACGGCGAGGGCTCAAAGGCTTACGGAAACATCTATCAGATTTCGAACAGCGTGTCGCTCGGCGTTTCCGAAAAGGAAATAATCGGGCTTATAAAGAGAACGCTTTCGCAACTTGAAAAGAGCGAAAAGGAAATGCGGAAAAAACTGCTTGAAGATCCTTCGGTCGAAGACAGGATATTCCGCAGTTACGGAATTTTAACAAACGCAAGAATGATATCGTCGAAAGAAGCGACGGCTCTTCTTTCCGACCTGAGAATGGGCTCTGCCGAAGGACTTTTCGATATTCCGACCGAAAAGATCGACAGCCTTGAGACCCGTATCCAGCCGTACAGTATGTCGCTTACCGCCGACGGCGGGGACGAAAGGACCCGTGACGCGGCAAGAGCGGAAACTCTGAGAAAAGAGATATCCGCACGATAAGGAGGGATTATTATGATGATATTCAGCAATTTTTCGGCAAAAGCAAACGCCGTTATCGAGGAGGCAGTCTCCGCTGCCGCAGATCTCGGTCACGGTTATGTCGGAACGGAACACCTTCTGCTGGGGCTTTGCAGAGTAGACGACACCGCCGCGAAATACGCGCTCGATAAGTCGGGAATAACTGCCGAAACGGTCGAAGAACAGATAGTCGAAGACATCGGCAGAGGTATAAAAGGCAACGTCTCGGTTCAGGATATGACGCCGAGAACGAAAAGAGTTTTGCAGAACGCCGTAAACGAAGCGTATTCGATGGGCAGCAAAATCGTCGGAACGGAGCATCTTCTCATTTCCGTTCTCAGGGAAAGCGACTCGAAAGCGATGGATATAATCCTTTCGGAGGGCGCGGAACCCAACGAAATAGTCGCGGATATGCTTGAAAAGATGGGAGTTGCGAGACCCGAGGGCGAAAGAGGGGAAAAACGTGCAAAAGGCAGTGCTAAAGGCGGAAAGACCCCGACGCTCGACAGTTTCGGCAGAGACCTTACAGCCCTTGCAAAAGCGGGCAAGGTCGACCCGGTTATCGGCAGAAACGAAGAAATACAGAGAGTTATCCAGATCCTTTCGCGCCGTTCGAAAAACAATCCCTGTCTGATCGGTGAACCGGGCGTCGGAAAGACTGCGATAGCCGAGGGGCTTGCTCAGCATATAGTCAACGGCGTTGTCCCCGAAACCCTTAAAAACAAGAGGGTAGTCACCCTTGATATCGCGTCGATGATAGCGGGCGCGAAATACAGAGGCGATTTCGAAGAGAGAATGAAGACCGTGCTTGACGAAGTTATCAAAGCGGGCAACATTATCCTCTTTATCGACGAAATTCACGTCCTTGTCGGTGCGGGAAGCGCCGAGGGTGCGGTCGACGCGGCGAACATCTTAAAACCGTCGCTTGCAAGGGGCGAAATTCAGCTTATCGGCGCAACGACGATAAACGAATACCGTAAATATATCGAAAAAGACCCCGCTCTCGAAAGAAGATTTCAGCCGATAATCGTCGCCGAACCGAGCGAGGAGGACGCGGTCGAAATTCTCAAGGGCATAAGAGATAAATACGAGGCTCACCACAAGGTGAAAATCACCGACGAGGCAATTGAGGCGGCGGTTTCCCTTTCGAAGAGATATATTCAGGACAGATTCCTCCCCGATAAGGCGATCGACCTTATGGACGAGGCGGCGTCCAAGATAAGGATAAAGAACTTTACGTCTCCTCCCGACCTTAAGGAAAAGGAAACGGAAATAGCCAAAATCGCCGCCGAAATGGAAAGCGCGGTAAGAGCGCAGGAATTTGAAAAAGCGGCAAGCCTCCGTGACGAAGAAAAGAAACTTTCTTCCGAACTTGAAGAAATGAAGAAGAAATGGTCCGATAAAGTCACGGGCGAAAAACTCGAACTTACAAAAGGCGATATCGAAGACGTCGTTTCGCTTATGACGGGTATCCCCGTAAGAAAACTTGCCGAAGAAGAGGGCGAAAAACTTCTTAAAATGGAGGAAATTCTCCATAAGAGGGTCGTCGGTCAGGACGCCGCCGTCCAAGCGGTATCCCGCGCGATAAGAAGAGGAAGAGTCGGACTCAAAGACCCGAAACGCCCGATAGGCTCGTTCCTGTTTTTAGGGCCCACCGGCGTCGGAAAAACCGAACTTTCAAAAGCCCTTGCGGAGGTGCTTTTCGGCGACGAAAACGCGATGATAAGGGTCGATATGTCGGAGTATATGGAAAAGCATACCGTCTCGAAACTTATCGGTTCGCCTCCGGGCTATGTCGGATTTGAAGAGGGCGGTCAACTTACCGAAAAGGTAAGAAGGAAACCCTACTCCGTTATCCTTTTCGACGAGATCGAAAAGGCGCACCCCGACGTTTTCAACATAATGCTCCAGATACTTGACGACGGTATTCTGACCGACAGCCAAGGACGAAAGGTCGACTTCAAGAACACCGTTATCATAATGACCTCGAATATCGGCGCAAAACTCATAACCAACGGCAAAAAGAGCCTCGGCTTTACCGAGTCTTCCGACGATTTCGAAAAGGATCAGGAAAAGATAAAGGAAAGCGTTATGGGCGAACTCAAGAACGCGTTCCGTCCCGAATTTCTTAACAGAATCGACGATATCATCGTTTTCGAGCAACTTTCAAAAGACGACATAAAGGAGATAGCAAGAAGACTTCTTTCGTCCGTCGAAAAGAGACTTGAAAAAATGAATATCAAAGTAACCGTTGACGACAGCGTTATCGACGCGGTTTCCGAAAAGGGTTTCGATCCCGTTTACGGCGCAAGACCGCTTAAAAGGGCTATTCAGTCGACGGTCGAAGATAAAATCGCCGAGGCGATGCTCGAGGGTGTCTGCAAAGAGGGCGACAGCGTTACCGTTTCGTATAAAGACGGAACGACGGTCGTCACTCCCGACAAGGCAGAAACCGAAAACGCAGAATAATAAGGCTGAGGACTGATAAGGAAGCATTGCTTCAAAACTTCGCCTTTCGGCACAATAATTCGTTAAAAGCACCGGATATGCGACAGCATTATCCGGTGCTTTTGCCTTTTCTTGCACTCGAAAATCTTGTTTTGAAGTGCCGGGCAGAGCAGAATCGAACTCTTATCGGTTTTGACGGACGGATTTCCGTCCTGACTTTCGCAGGAACCTTGTAAATACGACAGTATTCACTGCGGTTCCTTTGTCGTTATGCCGAAAATCCGTACCGTAAAAACTGCGTGCACCCGCCGCAGAGAAATTTTCGAGGGATTTTTTCTTTTTGAGATGCAGTCGGGCTGTCGCCCGACAAGGCGAAAAAAGGGAAAAGTCCCGAAAAGAGCCTGCGTCGGGCGATAAAAGTTCGTTTCTGTTCTGCCACGGCAGTTTCGTAGCATGGTAAAATTTCTTGTATCGAAGTTCAAAATGCAGCAAGGCTGACGCCTTGCGAGGCTTTGG
>CAKSQP010000087.1 GCA_934486965.1 uncultured Eubacteriales bacterium | reverse complement strand
CCCGAAAGGTTCGGAATTTCCTTTTTTGCGGAAGCCATCGTCATTCCCATGTTCGTACCCGTATCTCCGTCGGGAACGGGGAAAACATTGAGGCTGTTTATTTTTTCCTTTTTATTATTGAGGTTATTCGCCGCAGAAACAATCATATCCTTATAGATATTTCCGTTTATCATCTTTAAGATTCTCCTCTTCTCCGTCTTCACGGATTTACTTCCGCAAAATTATTTCGTGCTTATACTGTCGACGAAAACGTTTACGGTTTTTACGGTAAAGCCGGTTATCTGCTCGACCGTATAGGTCACCTTATGGACGATGCTTTCGG
The DNA here is from genome assembly GCA_934486965.1 of uncultured Eubacteriales bacterium. Classification (GTDB taxonomy): domain Bacteria; phylum Bacillota; class Clostridia; order Oscillospirales; family UBA644; genus Geddesella. The sequence continues at coordinate 5,912 of CAKSQP010000087.1, read as the reverse complement.
TTATCGCGGGAATGTTTATTCCGTAAGAGACCATTATATGAAGATCTATTGAAATTATATTTTCATCAAAAGTAACGTAAATTCCTTTATCGTAAGGATTTCTCTTAAAAAGGCTCCAGAACTCCTCCGAAGCATTCTTCGACTCCATTTCGACAATGCCGAAACAGTCCTTCGCAACATTTGCGACTATGCTTACTATAACGCTTTCGTCAACGGTGATAACTCCGTTTTTGTTTTCTGTCTGTAACATATCACTGCTCCGTTTCCGTGCCGTCCGGCCGCAATATTCGATAGTAGACTATCTCAGTACATTATACATCAGCATTCTGTTTTTTTCAACCCTTTCGGCGTTTTTTTCAAAAAAATTCATACACAAGCCACATTATAATATTATTATTTATGACAAACATTAAAAAAGTATTGACAGCCGCGTGAAAATAATGTAAAATAATACGGGTATGCCGTATATCGATATATTCGGGAACGGCGTCTTGATATTATAGATCGGAGGTGTCGCAATGGACACTATTTCATGGATTATCCTTGCGGCGGCAGTCGTCGTCGCAGTTGCAGCTTTTATCGTCGGCAGAACGGCCGGAGCAAAAGCCCAGAAGAAAAAAGACAGCACGACCCTCGGAACTGCCGAGGAAAGAGCGAAAAACATCGTAAACGAAGCGCTCAAGACCGCCGAAACAAAGAAAAAGGAATCTTTGCTTGAGGCAAAAGAAGAAATTCACAGAAACAGGACCGAAGCGGAAAAAGAGATCCGCGAAAGGAGAAACGAAGTTCAGCGTCTCGAAAAGAGAATGATCCAGAAAGAGGACGCTCTCGACAAAAGAGCCGAGGGTCTCGAACACAGGGAAAACGTCCTCGAAGGCAAAATAAGAGAAGCGGACGAAAAACTCGAAGAACTCGAAAAAGAAAAAGTCGTTCAGCGCGCAATGCTTGAAAAGATAAGCGGAATGAGCGCCGAACAGGCAAAGGATTACTTACTCGGAACCCTTAAAGACGAACTCAAACACGAAAAGGCTCTTATGATAAAAGAGACCGAAGAAAGGACCAAGGAAGAGGCTGAAACAAAGGCAAGAGACATTATCTCCCTTGCAATTCAGAAATGCGCGTCCGACCACGTTTCCGAAACGACCGTTTCCGTCGTCGCTCTGCCGAACGACGAGATGAAGGGAAGAATAATCGGCCGCGAAGGAAGAAACATCAGAGCGCTCGAAAATCTCACGGGCGTCGACATTATAATCGACGACACTCCCGAAACGATAACTCTTTCCTGCTTTGACATCTCAAGAAGAGAAGTCGCGCGTATCGCCCTCGAAAGACTTATTCAGGACGGAAGAATTCACCCGACAAGAGTCGGCGACATGGTCGAAAAGGCGAAAAAAGAAGTCGAAGCGGTCATGCGTAAAGAGGGAGAAAGAGCCGTTTTCGAAACGGGCGTTCACGGTATAAACCCCGAACTCATGCGCCTTATCGGGAAATTGCATTACAGGACATCTTTCGGTCAGAACGTCCTCGACCACTCCATTGAAGTTTCGCATATTGCAGGCGTTCTTGCGGGCGAACTTCATGTCGACGTAAACCTTGCAAAAAGAGCGGGTCTTCTCCACGATATAGGAAAGGCGCTCGATCAGGAGACCGAAGGTTCGCATATTTCCATCGGCGTCGACATCGCAAAGAAATATAAAGAAAACGAAAAAGTCATTCATGCAATAGAAGCGCATCACGGCGACGTTGAAGCCAAAACCGTGCTTGCCGCAATAATTCAGGCGGCGGACGCCATCTCGGCGGCACGTCCCGGAGCAAGACGCGAAGACATCGAAAACTACATCAAACGTCTCGAAAGACTCGAAGAACTCGCGAACAGCCATAAGGGCGTCGAAAGATCGTTCGCTATTCAGGCAGGCCGCGAAATAAGAGTTATGGTCCGTCCCGAAGAGATAAGCGACGACGATATGATAATTCTTGCGCGCGACATTGCAAACAACATAGAAAACGAACTTGAATATCCCGGACAGATCAAGGTAAACGTCATCAGGGAAAGCAAAGCCGTTGAATATGCAAAATAAATATTGACCGGTTTTGTCGGCAAAAGACCTCCGAACTTTCAGTCGGAGGTCTTTTTTTCTGCAAAAAATTCCGCTCCCGCCTGTTACAATTAAAAGGAAGAAAGACGGGTGATCTCATTGCAAAAAACCGTCGTGATATATCTCGACGTATTGCTTTTCGTAAACGCAGTCATCAACTTCACCATTCTCTTTCTCACCTGCAAAATTTCGGGAGCCGAACTCTCAAAACCGAGGCTCTTTTTCGCTACGGCGCTCTCTTCCCTTTACGGACTTGTCGTGTGCCTGCCGAAGATGTCGTTTCTGCTGAACTTCTTCGCAAAAGCCGCAGTCGCGGCGCTCACCGTCTTTATTGCTTTCGATTTCAGGGGCAGAAAAATTTTCCTCAAAAGACTTGTCGTCTTTATTATCGTTACATACGCCTATATCGGGCTTGTGACCGCGGCTCAGCGGCTTCCCGGCGGGGGTTCGGCGTTCATTATGCAGAACGGTGAAATTTATTACAACCTGCCCCTGCCGTTCCTTATGGTCTCTGCGGCGGCGCTTTTTATGACGTGGAATATCGTCTCCCGCTATTTTTCAAAGAAGATAAAAAGCGGGGACACCGTTGTGTGCCGTGCGGTCTTTTTCGGAAAGGAAACAAGTTTCGACGGTTTTTGCGACAGCGGAAATTTCCTGACGGAACCGATATCGGGGCTTCCCGTGGTTATCTGCAACCCTGCGGTTTTTGAGGATATTCTGCCGCCCGCCGTTTCCGGCGAAACGGTCTTCGAAAGGCTCGAAAAGGACGAAAACTTCAAGCGGCGGTTAAGGGTGATTCCTTACAGCGGAGCGGAAAACCGAGGCGGGGTAATAACGGGGATCCGCCCCGACGCTTTTTTTGCGGGAGACAAAGAAAAAGAAGTGATAATAGCGCTCGACGGAGCGCTCTTTGACGGCGGAAAAGACTACGACGCGATTCTTAATTTATAGCAGGGAGTAAGAAAATGAAAAACAGATTAAAACTGATATTCGCACGTTTCATAATAAAAATCAGGAAACTGAACCTTACCGACAACCCGCTGTTATATATAAACGGGCCGGAAAAACTGCCGCCGCCGCTCTCTTCCGACGAAGAGCAGAAAGTCTTTCTTCTGCTGACAAACGAGCCGGAAAGCGCGAAAAGAACGCTTATAGAACACAACCTGCGCCTTGTCGTATATATAGCGAAAAAGTTTGAAAACACGGGCGTACATATCGAAGACCTGATCTCGATAGGCACGATAGGTCTTATCAAGGCGGTAAACACTTTCTGTCCCGAAAAGAAGATAAAACTTGCGACTTATGCGTCAAGATGTATCGAAAACGAGATCCTGATGTATCTGCGCAAAAATTCGAATATCAAGTCGGAAGTCTCTCTCGAAGAACCGCTTAATACCGACTGGGACGGCAACGAACTTCTGCTTTCAGACGTTTTAGGTTCGGACGGGGACACCGTCGGACAGAACCTTGAGCACGAAGTCGAACACACCGCATTAAAAAACGCGGTAATGTCCCTTTCCGACAGGGAACGCGAAATTATGATACTGCGGTTCGGACTTATGGGCAACAGGGAGTATACGCAAAAGGAAGTCGCCGATTTCCTCAACATTTCGCAGTCGTATATCTCCAGGCTCGAAAAGAAGATACTGTCAAAACTAAAAACCGAACTTGAAGAAATCGTTTAGAATACAAGGACGGACTTTGAACGCCGCCCCTGCACCCCTGTCGGCGGAACCGTATATCAAACCGCAGTCAGCCCCGACGTCGGAAGTTTGAACGACGCACCTGCGCCCATGCCGGCGGAACCGTATATCAAACCCTGTTCGATCCCCGACTGCAGAAGTTTGAACACCGCCCCTGCGCCTATGTCGGCGGAACCGTATGTCAAACTGCGTTCGCCCCCGACGGCGGAAGGCGGTATAACTATTGAAGGCGGGGCGGGCTTTTGCCGCGCGCGGCAGTGCGGTTGGGGACAATACCCACAAGAAACTTTGTCGCGGAGGTACAATGAGCATAACGATACCGATGGACGCATAGTCTGTGGGCGGGCGGGCTTTTGCCGACGGCAGTGCGGGCTTGGGGGGGGTGGAAGGACAACACCCACAAGAAACTTTGTCGGCGGCGGGACAATAAACATAATGATGCCGTCGGTCGCTCTGTCTTTGGGCGGCGCGGTCTTTCGCCGCGGCAAGGCTTGGGCAAAGCGTGTTCTGCCGTTAAGATAGATGTTTCGGTCTCCTTTTATTACGGTGCGGTTTTTTGCCGCGATAGGGCGGCTGAGAACAACCCTCTCGGGGAACTTTGTCGCGGCGGGATAAAAACATACGATACCGTCGAGCGCTTAGTCTTTGGGCGGCGCAATGAGCATAACGATGCCGTTGAACGCTCTGTCTTTGGGCGGCGCGGTCTTTCGCCACGGCGAAAGGAGAAAGGCATAGGAAAGCCCCGTATGGGGGCTTCCCTATGCCTTTCTCGCGGACAACGTCCGCACCGCGCCGCCGCAGGGCCACACAACTTTCACTCGATAGTTCCGCCGCCATAACTTTCTCACAAAAACTGTCCGAACTGCGCATTATTCCCATACTTTCCGCAAGCCCCGTCCGCACCGTGCGTTATTATCTTTTCTCAAGTCCTGTCCGCTCCGAGCGCACTTTTTTCGCGTCCGCCCGCACCGCGCCGCCCACACAGAACTGCCATACAACTTCAACTCGGTATTTCCGCTGCCCGCGACTTTTCCGCAAGTCCCGTCCGCGCCGTGCGTTATTATCTTTTCTCAATCCCTATACGCTCCGAGCGCACTTTTTTCGCGTCCGTCCGCACCGCGCCGCCGCAGAGATATATAACTTTCACTCGATAGTTCCGCCGCCCGTAACTTTCGTACAAGCCACGTCTGCACCGCGCCGCCATACCCATACTTTTCAATCCCCCGCCCGAATCGCTGTCCCCGTACTTTTCGCAAACCGAGTCCGAACCGGTCTTTCAACTCTCAATACAACAAAAAAGACCGCCCCAAAGGGTGGCAGCGCTCCCTCCTCGGCGACCTTTCTTTTGCGGTTAATTTTTCAGTTTATATGTTTTGATCGTTTCGCTTGATTCAGTTAAATGGTCTGTAATGAAGCAAAACCATTTACTGTCCGAACTGTAATCTTCAAAGCACACCCATTCACCGTTTTTATCCATATAGTAAGATGTGACCCTGAAATTCTTATTATTAACTTCCGTTACAGTTCTGACCGTGCGATTTACTCTGTTTGCAATATAGTTTATTATATTATTTTCAAATTCGGCGAGATCGTCAAAATCCCACTCCTGCCACGAAACTTCGTCATCGACAGATGCATACAGATATTTCCTGCCCTGACATTTTTGAGTGCAGATTTCAAGCATTAAGTCCATATTGTCTTCTGAACCCGCAAAGGCAACGGTGAAATCGTCATAATCAATAAAATTATCAATTCCGCACTTGTTGCCGACCGCTTGCTTTATTGCGGCAATACAATCTTTTTCTCTTTGTATATCTTCTTCAAAAGTTTTTGTTGAATGAAAGAATCTGAACAAACCCACCAAATCACCGCCCTGAGTTATAAGAGACTGAATATTAAACAGAGCAACCCCTGAGGAACTTCTTTACAGAGGGTCCCCAAGGGAGGTCTTTTCATTATTCAATCTTCGAACTTATCGTCGAAATTATCTTCCTTTTCAAAACGCTCACAGCACTCGTCTTCCTTTTCGGGAACGGGTTCTTCGGGAGCCTCGGTCGTATGATTTCCGAGACCTGTCGTTTCGGAAAAGAGAACGTTTGCTTTCGTCATATTC
>CAKSQP010000086.1 GCA_934486965.1 uncultured Eubacteriales bacterium | reverse complement strand
CCTTAAGCCCTTTTATGACCTGACCGAGTTTTGCGTAAGTAAACTGGCTTGAAATGGACGGCGCGACGACTGCGAAAACTTTGTATTTCGTGTTGTTTTCGCTCTTTTTGATAATGTCTATCGCGTCAAGAATGAACGATTTATCGCTTATAGCGCCGAACGGACACTGATAAACGCAGGCGCCGCAGGAAATACATTTGCTGTTGTCGATTGCTGCGGCTCTGTTTTCGTCCATACTTATCGCCTTTATCTTGCAGGCGTTTTCGCAGGGACGTTTTCTGCTTATTATAGCGGTGTACGGGCAGACTTTCGCGCAGCAGCCGCATTCCTTGCATTTCGATTTGTCGATATGCGCGACATGGTTCTGGTCGAAAGAGATTGCGCCGAAACGGCAGACGTCTTCACAACGGTGAGCAAGACAGCCTCGGCAGGCGTTCGTTACTTCGAAACCTCCTGTCGGACATTCGTCGCAGGCGATGTCGATAACTTCGATAACGTTCGGGTTATCGCTGTTTCCTCCCATCGCGAGTTTTACTCTTTCGGAAAGGATAGCCCTTTCCTTATATACGCAGCAACGCATTGTCGGAGTGTTGCGCGGCACTATTGTTTTGGGTATGTCGAGCACATTGTCAAGCAGGGTATCGTTCCATGCAAGTTTTGATACTTCACGGAGGACCTTGTATTTGAGGTGCTGTACCTTGGTATCGAATTTTCTCATTGAAATCCTCCTTTAGAAATAACTTACCTTGATACGTTTGCCCATCTGCCTTAGACAGGCTGAAAGTTCCTCTACCAAATTCATTTTGATATTGAAATTTATCGGGAGATCGGGGTTTTGGTGTGCAGGGTTAACGGCTCTTCCGACAAAAAAGTTTATATCGGTCGCTTCTTCAAACAGAAGTCTGCATATCATCGAAGCACCGTCGCGGCGCACGCTCCAGATCTCGTATTTTTCGTTGTCGGAAAGCGCGTCCTTTGCGTATTCGATAACTTTGTTTATCGTTATTACGCCCTCCGTCACGAGGTCGACGCCTTCTATCGTCGCGATCGGCGGAACGTCGCTCTGCTCGAAATTCAGGGTCGCTTTAACGGGTTTCCCGAGATATTTCGCGACTATCGACGAGGTGGTTCCTCCGCAGACGATATGTTTGCCCTCCTTTGAAAAGAAAAGGGACATCATTCGGTTGCAGTCGTCCGGATTTCTCGGCGGACCGAAGAGAATGTTCATCGGTTCGCGCCGCCTTATCCTGACAACGCACGCGGTAGCGTCGTCGCCGGGGTGATAACCGTACTGTTTGTTACATTCGTCGATAAGCATGGTCGACAGCGTTTTTGCGGTGTATCCGACGTCGGCGAACGTTTTCATAAATTCTATTATGTCTTCGCGCCGCCAACCGAAATTATACGCAAGCCCGATGCCTGCGTGCGGACAGCCGTCGCTCATCGCGATGAAAATGTCGTTTTCCTGCAGGCTTATTGTCGACCTGTATATTTTCTTGCCGTCGATATTCAGTTCGGTTTTCGGGTAATCGTAATTTTCGCCGTTGCGTAAAAGCACGACAAGGGGATTGTCATACTGCATTATTTCGGCGGTCTCGTTGTCGATAATATGAATTATCGTGAAAGTCGAATACGCAACGCCTCTTACCGAACATATCGGCAGGGTCGCGGCAATGGTCGAAACACATTCTTCAAGGGGAAGCCCCTCCGCCATCATCGTCGAAATGATTTTTGACGTCAGGGTCGAAAGAATACTTGCTTTAACGCCGCTTCCGAGCCCGTCCGCAAGGACAAGAACCGTTGAATTCTCGTTCTGCTCGATTATGTCGACATGGTCGCCGCAAAGTTGTTCTCCCTCATGGTTAATGCTTTTCCAGCCGATATCCGCGCATAAATTATTCATCGTTTATAGACTCCTTGAGTTTGGAAAGGGCGATTTTGGTTTCTGCGGTGGTCTCTCCCAGCAGAGACGCGATCTCCTGAACTATACGCATCTGCTTGTCGATGACCTTGTCCGCTATTTCGACCGTCTGACGGCTGATGTCTTCTTTCTTTTCTCTCTGCATTTCTTCCGCGGTGACGTCGCGGAGAATACAGACAAGCAACCTGTATTCGCGGTCGAATACTATTGTTTCCTCAACGTACTTTTCATATTCCGCAAGGTAAACTCTCTTGTTGTGGATATTTCTTCCTCTTCTCAGGACGTCGAGGAAATCGCCCGGTTCGAGTATCCGTACGACCTGATCGCCGAGAATGTCGGAAGCATAGCGGATATTCAGTATCTTCAACGCCGCTTTGTTTATCTGCTGAACCTCGAGTTTTTCGTTTAGGACGATAAGCCCGTTCGGAGTGTTTCTGACTATCGTGTCGGAAAAACTTTCGGCTTTGTCTTTTAAGAACGGCAGACACATCGAAACTTCGGCTTTGCCCTGACATATCGCTATTGCCTTTTCGCGGCAGGTGTCGTACCCGCAGGAACCGCAGTTGAGTTCGTCCGAGGGCTTTGTTTTACCCATCTGGCGAAGCGCTTCTTTTATCTCGTCTTCCGACGGCTGCGGAAGTTTTCTTTCTATCGGTATGAAAACTTTTCCGAGTTCCTTTCCGTCGGGCTGATCGACTTCGAAATCTTTCGGACCTGCGAAATTCGAGACCGCAACGTAGTCCTTGACAGGGGAGCGGTGGAATTTTTCCATGACAGGTCCGCCTACGCAACTGCCGACGCACGCCGACATTTCGATAAAGCAGCGGTGCAGTTTGCCGTCTTCAATATCCTTGAGCGCCTTTATGCAGTTTTCCGTCCCGTCGATTGCCATGTATGTATAACGGGGGTTGTCCATTTTCATCGTCTTGAGAATTCCGCCCGTCGTCGGGAAAAAGCGGGCGCGGCTGTTCTCTTTTTTGAATATTTCCTTTTTCGGCTCGATATTTTTCTCTTTGAGCCATGCGGTGAGTTCGTCAAACGTGAGAACCGCGTCGACTATTCCTTCGTAATACTGCGCTTCGTCCTTTTTCGCAACGCACGGACCTATAAAGACGGTCTTTGCGTTCGGGTATCTTCTCTTGATATCCTTGCAGTGCGCCTGCATGGGGGAGAGGATATCCGCAAGGAACGGGAGTTCTTTCGGGAAATATTTCTGAATGAGAAGATTGACCGCATGACAGCAGGAGGAAATGATAATATCTCTCGTTTCCTCGTTTACCATATTGTCGTATTCTCTTTTAATGATAGTCGCTCCGACCGCGGTTTCTTCAACGTCGAAAAATCCGAGTTTTTTCAATGCTTCGCGCATTGCGACAATTCCCACGCCCTCATAGTTCGCGATAAAAGAGGGAGCGAGGGAAACGATAACGGGATCTGTTCCCTGCAATAAAACACGGACCTTTTCCGTCTCGTCGACTATCTGTTTTGCGTCCTGCGGACAGACGACGAAGCACTGACCGCAGAGAATACATTCGTTTCCGATTATGTACGCCTGATTGCCTGAAAATCTTATTGATTTTACGGGGCAGTGACGTATACATTTATAACAGTTTTTGCAGTTTGATTTTTTAAGGGTTAGGCAGTCCATTCCTTCACGTCCTTTCGGAAGACAGCGGTTTCAGAATTCTGTCTTCGAAAAAAGAATTGAAATTTTCGGGAGTTACGCCTGTGTAAATAACGTCGTCGACCGTCACCGTCACTCCCTCGCGGTTACATTTTCCGGTACAGAAACTTCCGGCAAGGGTTATGTCTCCGTCGAGTTTGTTGTCCGCAATTTTCGACTGAAACAGTTCGACGAGTTTTTCCGAGCCCTTCAGATGACACGAAGAGCCTACGCAGATCTGAACAATCATCTTACTTTACCTTTGCAAGAACGTTTTCCGCGAAGAATTCGTTTACGTTATCGGGGGTTACCGAATGGAATTCTCCGTCGACCGTAACGCAGACGCCCTCCTGACATCTTCCCATGCAGAAAGTTCCTGCAAGTTCCGCTTTGTCGCCTATACCGTGCGCGCGGATAAGTTCCTGAAGAGATTCGACTACCTGACGCGAACCTTTGATGTGGCATGACGAGCCGATGCAAACTGTGATTTTCATTTTGTTTCCTCCATACTGTTTGATACCTTTATCCATGAATGTAAGAATTTGCGTTCCGCGGCATTTCCCTTTAATAACTGAGACGCCGCAACGACCGGCATCCAGCGATCGACATACTGCCTGTCGGTCCCGCTTTTCTCACAAAACAATCCGAGATATTTTTCCGCTCCGTCCTCATCTCCCGAAAGCAGGAATATAAGATAAGTGCGGGCGGCGTCCGCAGAGGCGTTTCCCTGCGTCGCGTGCGACCAGTCTATTATATACGGTTTTCCGTCGTCCGAAATTATAATGTTCGACGGGTTGAAATCCCCGTGACATATTTTCCCGTGCCTCGGCATTTCCGAGAGCCTTGAATACAGGTCGTATCTGACAGTCGCGGGAAGGTCGGACGCCTCTATCTGACGTCCCATCTTGTCTCTCATTCTGTTTAACAGAGGACATTTTTTCGAGTGCATTTCGAGTTGCAGACCGACAAGTAGTTCGATATCTCCGTCCTTCTTTTCGGGGTTTTCCGAAATCAACTGAGCCATGGATTTTCCCTTGATATACTCCGAAACGATGGTCCATTTCCCGCCTATCATCGTAACTTCGAGAAGTTTCGGGATAGGAAGCCCCGTTTCCTCTATCCGAGCCTGATTGAGCGCCTCGTTCAGAACGTCGGCTTTCGAATATCCGACATTGAAAACTTTAAGACTTCTTTCTTTGTCTCTGTAAACCGTTTTGTTGTTTCTTACCGCTATTATTCTGTCTAAATTCATTTTACTGTCCTATCTGCATTTTCAGGTGAGCGAGGGATAACGCAAGGTTTTCGTATTGCACGACCGCGTCGGCGGGCTTGTAGAGTTTGCACTGTGCAAAGCACCATATCGCTTTTATCCCGTTGTCGTAAAGGGTGTTGCATATCTCCTGAGCCGAGTCTGCGGGAACGGCGATAATTCCGATCTTTATGTCGTGCTTTTTGCAGAAGTCGGGAAGGTCCGACATCGGCAGAATGGGTTTTCCCGAATCGGAAAGCGTTTTGCCGTCGGCTTTTTTGTCGAACGCTGCAAGAAGCGACAGCCCGAATTTGTCAAATCCATCGTAGTCGAGGAGCGCTCTGCCGAGCCTTCCCGCGCCGACGATTATCGTTCCGCCGTTTTTGTTTTCGAGAAAACTTTCGAGACTCCGACAGAGATCTTCGGTTATGTATCCTATCTTCGGTTTTCCCGACCCGCAAAGCGCGCCGAGGTCTTTTCTTACCTGGACCTCTCCGAGCCCAAGTTCCTTTGCTATTGTCGTTGCCGATATGTTCCGCGTCTGCGGCGGCAGTTTCTTCAGATATCTGAGATATGCAGGTATTCTTCCGAGAGTTGCTCTCGATATTTCCGCGTCTTTCAAGGTCCACCTCCTGATTCAGGGCAGAATTCGCCCTTTCTTACTATAATATAACATAATATTCCCCGTTTGGGAATTGCTTATTTTGCATATCGGTATTGCATTTATCGATACTTTGCGAACGAAAAGAAAAAGCGCTCGGTCGAACGCTTTATTTAACTGAATATTCATTTTTTATGTTTCCGTCGAGGTCTTTCCATAAAAACAGATCGTTTTCGAGCAAAATATATCCGTGATGGCTGTTCTCTTTCGGAATTGAGACCGAACCGGGGTTCATATAAATATAACTTTCGTGCTCAACGCATTTCGGAACGTGAGTGTGCCCGTTTAGCAGAATATCGCCGTCGGCGATCGGCGGAAGTTTCTTTTCGTTATAAATGTGTCCGTGCGTTGCGTAGATAGGTCTTTTGCATACGTCGAGGAACGCGTAATCGGCGAGTATCGGGAATTCAAGAACCATCTGGTCGACTTCGGTGTCGCAGTTCCCGCGGACGCACAGTATCTCGTTTTTCAGTTCGTTGAGCATCGGAATGACCTTTTTCGGCAGGTATCCCTCGGGCAGGTCGTTTCTCGGCCCGTGGTAAAGGATATCCCCGAGAAGCAGAAGTTTTTCGGCATTTTCCTTTTCATATCTTCCGAGGAGTTTTTCGCAGTAAAAAGCACTGCCGTGAATGTCGGAGGCGATCAAAATTTTCATAATTTCTATCCTATCGTATCTCTTTTGGCTTTTACAAGTTCTTCTATAAATATTTTGTCGAGTTTTGAAAGGGTATAGTCTCTGCGGTGTATCAGAAC
>CAKSQP010000085.1 GCA_934486965.1 uncultured Eubacteriales bacterium | reverse complement strand
AACCCGACGCGTCAAGTTTCCCGTCAGGCGGACTTCGTGCAACATTCGAGGCAAGAGGATATACCGCCTGGGACCCGACTTCCTATGTATTTATAAAAGACGGCGTTCTCTGTATCCCGACTGCGTTCTGCTCTTACGGCGGCGAGGCTCTTGATAAAAAGACCCCGCTCCTGCGTTCCATGGAAGCCCTCTCAAAAGAAGCGGTGAGAGTTCTTCATCTTTTCGGAAACGAAGACGTCACCGCAGTAAAATCGACCGTAGGTCCCGAACAGGAATATTTCCTTATTCCGAAAGATCTTTACGACAAGAGAAAAGACCTTATATATACGGGCAGGACCCTTTTCGGAGCAATGCCGCCGAAAGGTCAGGAACTCGACGACCACTATTTCGGCGTTATAAAAACGCAGGTCGCCGACTTTATGAAAGAACTCAACGAGGAACTCTGGAAACTCGGAATTTACGCAAATACCGAGCATAACGAAGTCGCTCCCGCACAGCACGAACTCGCTCCGATATTTACGACCACAAATATCGCCGCCGACCATAACCAGCTGACAATGGAACTTATGCAGAAGATCGCAAAAAAACACGGTATGGTCTGCCTGCTTCACGAAAAACCGTTCGCGGGCGTCAACGGAAGCGGAAAACATAACAACTGGTCCATTTCGACAAACACGGGCGTAAACCTTCTCGAACCCGGCGAAACACCTTACGATAACGCACAGTTCCTGCTTTTCCTGTGCGCCGTTATAAAAGCGGTCGACAATTATCAGGATCTTCTCAGAATTTCCGCCTCGGGCGCGGGCAACGACCACCGACTCGGAGCAAACGAGGCGCCTCCCGCCGTCGTTTCAATGTTCCTCGGCGAAGAACTTACCGATATTCTTGAATCAATAGAAAAAGGAACTGCATACGACGCAAAGGAAAAAGTGCAGATGAAAGTCGGAGTCCATGTTCTGCCGCGTTTCACAAGAGACACCACCGACAGAAACAGAACGTCTCCCTTTGCTTTTACCGGCAACAAGTTTGAATTCCGTATGCTCGGCTCAAGCGCGTCTATCTCGAGCGTAAACACTATGCTCAACACCGCCGTTGCCGAAAGCCTTAAATCCTACGCCGACGAACTTGAGGGCGCCGAAGACTTCACAGACGCTCTGAACAAACTTATCCGCCGTACAATAAAAGACCATAAGAGAATAATCTTCAACGGAAACGGATATGACGCCGCATGGCTTGACGAAGCGGAAAAGAGAGGACTTCTCAACCTCAGGAGCACTCCCGACTGCGTACCTTATCTGCTTGCCGAAAAGAACGTAAAACTTCTCACTTCCCATAAAGTCTTTTCCGAAGTCGAACTTCACGCAAGATATGAAATTCTTCTCGAAAACTATTCGAAAGTCATTCATATAGAAGCGCTGACTATGATAGATATGGTAAATCACGAAATTCTTCCCGCAATTTCCGCATACACGAAAGAACTTCTCGAAACGGCACTTGTGCAGAAAGAATTCGGAGTATCTTCCTACGAAGAGGAAAGAGCAAAGAAACTTTCCGCACTGTCTTCCGGAATTTACGATAAGGTGGGCGAACTCGAAGAATCTCTGATAAAAGTTTCGGATAAGACCGATCTTCTTGAGGAAGCGCGCGCGTACAAGTCCGACGTATTTATGAAAATGCAGTCGCTCAGAGCGAGCGTGGACGAGGCTGAGACCGTAACTTCCGCAAAATACTGGCCTTTGCCGTCCTACGGCGAACTTCTGTTCGGGGTAAGATAAAATTTCATATTTCGTCAAAAAAAACACGAAAAACCGTAAAAAACAGGGTATATAATTACCGCATAAAAACGATGATGAAGAAAAGTAGAAACGGTCACCTGCGTACAGAGAGCAATCGCCGCTGAGAGTATTGCCGCAATACCGCTTTGAAGAACACTTCGGAGTTGCGACCTGAAAGGAAACGAGTAGGGAAGCCGCAAAGCCGTGCGTCAGTCGGCTGAGGCTTGACAGAGCCCGAAAAAAGAGACCCGACAGGGTAAAATAGGTGGCACCGCGAGATACAGCTACTCGTCCTATTGTTAAAAGCGATAGAGTCGATAGCTGTATTTTTATTTTTAAGGAGGAACCGTCTATGTGTTCTGTAATGGGTATGACCGACTATGTCGCGTCGAAAAAAGAGTTTGAAGAGGGCTTTTTGAAAACGATTTCGAGAGGGCCCGATATGTCCGCGGTTGTCGATACGGGAAAAGGTTATCTCGGATTTCACCGTCTTGCGATAATGGGACTTTCAAAAGAGGGTATGCAACCGTTTTCGCGGGGTAAAAGTTACGTCGTCTGCAACGGCGAACTTTACGGTTTCAGAAAAGAAAAAGCCGAACTTGAAAAAGAGGGATACACCTTCAAAAGCGACAGCGACTGCGAAATAATCCTGCCGCTTTACGAAAAATACGGCGTTAAAATGTTCGAAAGACTCGACGCCGAATTTGCAATGATCATTTACGACGGCGAAAAAGAAAAATATATCGCCGCGCGCGATCCTATCGGGATACGTCCTCTTTTCTACGGAAAAAGAGACGGCGCTTATCTTTTCGCGAGCGAGGCGAAAAACCTTGTCGGACTTTGCGATAAGGTGCTTCCTTTTCCGCCGGGACATTATTTCGACGGTGAAAAATTCGTCTGCTACCGCGATATTGCCGCCGCCGACGAATATCTTCCTGACGATCTTGAGACCGTCTGCAAAAACATAAAAGAAAAACTTATCGCAGGTATCGAAAAACGGCTTGACAGCGATTCTCCCGTCGGTTTTCTGCTTTCGGGCGGACTTGACAGTTCTCTTGTCTGTTCTGTCGCCGCAAAAATTCTCAAAAAACCGATAAAAACCTTTGCAATAGGTATGGAAAAGGACGCTATCGACCTGCGTTACGCAAGGGAAGTCGCCGACTATATCGGTGCCGACCATACCGAGGTAATAATGACCGCGGAAGAGGCAATAGCCGCCGTAGAACCCGTTATCGCGCTCCTCGGAACGTTCGATATAACGACTGTTAGGGCAAGCATCGGAATGTACCTTGTCTGCAAATATATCCATGAAAATACCGACCTTAAAGTCCTGCTTACGGGCGAGATATCCGACGAACTTTTCGGATATAAATATACCGATTTCGCTCCGTCTGCCGACGCTTTTCAGAAAGAGTCGCAGAAGAGAATAAGAGAACTTTATATGTACGATGTTCTTCGTGCCGACCGCTGTATTTCGGTAAACAGCCTTGAGGCGAGAGTTCCGTTCGGAGACCTTGATTTTGTCGATTACGTCATGCACGTTTCTCCCGAACTCAAAATGAACAGATATAACAAGGGAAAATATCTTCTCCGCCATGCTTTTGAGGGCGACTGGCTGCCGCACGATATCCTTTTCAGAGAAAAGGCGGCGTTTTCAGACGCTGTCGGTCATTCCATGGTCGACTATATAAAGGAATACGCCGAAACAAAATATACCGACGAAGAAGCGGAGAAACTTTATAAGAAATATTCCTATGCGGCGCCCTATACAAAAGAATCTCTCCTTTACCGCGAGATATTCGAAAAGTATTATCCCGGTCAGGCGGAAATGATAAAAGATTTCTGGCTGCCGAACAGGGAATGGGAAGGCTGCAACGTTTCCGATCCCTCCGCAAGAGTTCTTTCGAACTACGGCGACAGCGGCAAATAAAATTTATATCAGGGCATTTTTCAAAGAAATTGAAAAATGCCTTGACTTTTTTTATGTTTTTTGATAAAATATCATAGTCATCAAAATTGCGGGGTGTTTTTCTTGAAATTTACGACTTTCAATATCAGGGGCGCATGGTATGCCGACGAGCAGAACGCGCTTATCCACAGAATAGGAATGATATTCAAAAAACTCGACGACGAGAACCCCGACGTCGTATGTTTTCAGGAAATGACCGAAAGTATCCGCGATTTCTTCAACGCCCATTTCCACGGACACACCATAATAGGAACCGGCAGGGAAGAGGGATATACCGGTGAGATGATGGCGATAATGATAAACAACGCCACGATCGAACTCCTCGGCTTTGATACTTTCTGGCTTTCAGACGAACCTTATACTCCCGGTTCGCGCTTTGACTGCCAGAGCGAATATCCGAGAATATGCACGGTCGCTTTCCTTAAGGAAAAGGCGACGGGCAAAGTTTTCCGCGTTTATAACGTCCATCTTGATATTTTTGAAGACGCCGCTTATCTCGGAGTTCAGAAAGTGCTTGCAAGACTTTCGGACGATATGAAAAAAAGCGGAATGCCCTTTATCATGGCGGGAGATTTCAACGTCGCGCCGTCAAGTGAAACGATAAAACTCTGCTATGCGAACACCGACCCCGTTATGGTCGACCATACAAAGAAACTCACTCTTACCCGTCACGGCTTTATGAACCGCGGCGAAATGAAAAAAATAGATTATATCTTTACCGATGAAAATACGGCGAAAACCGTTTCCGAGCCCGATGTCTGGGACGATAAACTCGATGGAATATGGCTTTCCGACCATTTTCCGATATCGGTAACTTTAAGTTTATAATAACCGCGGAAAGCGGTGTATGCACCTGTGGCGGAACAGGCAGACGCGCCAGATTCAGGTTCTGGTCGGGGCGACTCGGTGCAGGTTCGATTCCTGTCAGGTGCACCAAAAAACAGGACAGTCAAAGACTGTCCTGTTTTTTATCCAATCCGAAGGATTGGTATGTAATCGCCGACAGATGAATGTTATTTTTAACGGAGAGTATTCTTCGGATTGATTACATACATTTTCTTACGAAAATGATTACATTCCGACTTCGTCGGATTACATGCAAGGCTTCGCCTTGATTTATACGATCCAAAGGATTTGTAGGTAATCGCCTCAGGCGAATATCATCATTCTTCGGATCGTTTTTTTACTCTCCTATTTGCCATGAATTTTCGGCAGGTCTCAGTCTCGCGCCCGATGTCCGTTCGGGGCGGTTGCGTCATTCGGATTTTTTTAGTATCTTGCAATTTCGGTCATTATATGTTACAATATATATTATAACTGCATTTTAAGGGGTACTGCTATGAGAAATCTTACGATAAAAAGAGAAAAATGCTTTATCGGCGGGCTTGCAAAGATAAAAATTTATGCAGAGACCGAAACCGACAGCGATCTGACGATAAAAAATATTCCCTGCCGCAAAATCGGCGAAATCAAGAACGGGGAAGAGAAGACTTTCGAAATTGAAGACCGCACGACGAAAATTTTTGTTATAGCGGATAAGGCAAGCAGAAATTTCTGCTGCGAATATTATCAGATACCCAAGGGTTCGGAGGATATTACCCTTACCGGAAAATGCCGTTTTGACTTTTTTGCGGGAAACGCGTTCAGGTTCGATAACAACGACAGCGAAGAAGCCGTTTCGTACCGCAGGGCAAATCGGAAGAGGGGCGCCGTCATTATGGCGGCGGTCGTTGCGGTGTGTATCGTATTAGGCGTATTCCTCGGCGTTTATTTTGCAAACTCTCAGATTTCTACGGATAAGACGTTCTCCGCCGACGGTATGCAGATAACGTTGCCGAGCGGTTTTTGGAAATCGGATATCACGTCGGTTTACAACGCCGTTTACGATTCCGACACTGTCGCCGTATTTGCGTTAAAAGAACCGTTTTCTTTGCTTGAGGGTTTTGAAGACTACACTCTTGACGAATATATAAATCTGGTGATAGAGAAAAACGGTGTAACTTCCGCCGAAAAGGGGTCGGAAGACGGTCTTACATGGTTCGATTATACATACACAAATACTTCCAACGGAGAAATTTACAGGTATTTCATCTATGCCTATAAAACCGACGATGCTTTCTGGACGGTTCAGTTCGCTTTGTTTGAAAGCGACACCGCCGCTTATCGGGACCAGATCACGACATGGGCAAAATCGGTAAGATTCGACGATTGATTTTGACCTGAATATCCGAGGTGTAAAATGAAAAAAGTTCTGTTCATAAGCACGGTTCTGGAACAACATATCGAGGCGTTCCACAAGCCTTATATCGCATGGTTCAAAAGTCATGGGTATGAAGTCCATGTAATAGCGAACGCTTACGGTAAGCCGTTCGATCTTTGCGATAAACTGTACGACGTCGCAATTCAGAGATCTCCGTACAGCCCGAAAAATATCCCTGCTTTTTTTAAGGTCAGGAAAATCATAAACAAGGAAAAATACGATCTGATCACCTGCCACACTCCGATGGGCGGAGTTATCGCAAGGCTTGCGGCAAAAAAAGCGCGGAAAAACGGAACGAAAGTTCTCTATACGGCGCACGGTTTCAATTTCTATAAGGGTTCTCCGAAAAGTTACTGGATACTTTATTATACAATGGAAAAATTTCTCGCAGGGAAAACCGATTGTATAATAACGATGAACGAAGAAGATTATTC
>CAKSQP010000084.1 GCA_934486965.1 uncultured Eubacteriales bacterium | reverse complement strand
GGATACGACAGTTTCGACTATGCAAGAAAAGCGATAAATTACAATATTATAAGTTATCTGTTAAAGCCCATATCTTCTGCGGAACTCTCCGAAGAACTTTTCAACATAAAGAAAAGAATGGACGAAAGGCTCAATATCATAACTTCCGAGCCTGACGAAAGCAGTCAGAGCGTTTCAAGACGTCTGTATGTCGACGAATTCCTGTTTCCTCTGATGCTCGGCAGCAGCGAAACGCAACCGAAGAACGACGAACTTACCGCAAAGGCGAAGGAACTCGGTATCATAAGCCCCGATCAGGAGAATATCCGTTTTACCGTAATGGTCTCGAAATTCAGAAACGACAAAGGTTATTGTACCGACGCGCGGCATACCGAATTTATAAAAACGATAATGTCCAAGTATACGCAGAGCGAAAGTTTTATAGCGTTCGGCAGGATAGTAACCCTGATCGTTCCCGACGGCAATGAAACCGTTTCAAATCTCCTCGAACTTCCGCTCAAAGAGATAGTTCAGACTTCGAAAAGAGTTCTCGGCGAAAGATGTACGATAGGTTTAAGCAGAGAATTCAACGACCTTTCTCTTGCCTCCGAAGCGTATTTTCAGGCAATAAACGCAAGAAGATACACTTCCGACGGCGCAGGCGACATACGTTTTATAAACGACCAGGAGAAAAATCCCGAATTTGAGTTCGATTATATAGAAAAAACCGTTCTCAGGCTTGAACAACTTCTGAAAGTCGGTAAGGAAGACGCTCTTTCCGATTTTATAAACGAACTTTACGAATCAAGTACGCCCGAAAACGCGAATCTTCTTTTCGCGCAGATACTTGCGACGGTATACAGGGTCGTATCCTCGGTTGCCGATAAATCGGAACTTATGACCCTGCTTTCCGAAAATCCTATTTTTGCGAAACTTACGTCGTATAACAGCGAGACCGTTATGAAAAACGATCTTCTGGATTTCTGTGAAAATGCCAGAGGGCTTGTTTCTCAGTCGCAGAAGAGAGATACGGAAATTCTCTGCGACAAAGTAATGCAGATAATCGAAGAGAATTATTCGGACGAAAGTCTTTCGCTTACGGACGTTGCGAATATGCTTGCCGTAAGCCCGAATTACCTCAGCGCTCTTATCAAAAAGGTGAAGAAAAAGAATTTCATAACGCTTCTTACCGAGCGCAGAATGACGGCGGCTCACGATATGCTCGTATATACGGGCGTGAAAATACTCGAAGTCGCGGAACGCTGCGGTTACAGCGACCAGCATTATTTCAGTTATTGTTTCAAAAAGTTTTACGGGGAATCTCCGAGCAAGGTCAGAAGTCTGTACCGCCCCGAAGAATAGGGAGATATCAGATGAGAAAACAACGGAAACCTTTTTCCGCAAGTTTATATACCCTGACGGTCGTCGCCATTGCCGCGGCGTCGCTTGTCGCCGTCTCCGTCTGTATCGCGATCTTTGCGTCGGTATACAGCAATTCGCTGCTGCGCGACGCGAAACTCAATTCGGAGCAGACCGTAAGACAGGCGAACCTGACTGTCAGTTCGACTCTTGAGTCGATGGAAGAAAAACTGAATTCCGTACTTGATATTCTTGAAGAAAGCAAGGATATTGAGGAATTTTCCGAAAAGGCGTCGTCGGTCGCGAAATTTCAGGACGATATCTTTGCGATCACCGTATACGATGAAAACGGCGGAATTCTGATGTCGAGCGCCGAAGAATGGTATAACCTGAAAAAAAATATATATAAAGATCTTTCTTTCAATAAAGAACTTTTTGACAGAGGACAACCGTCGTCGCCCCATGTTCAGACACTGTATGAGGGTGTTTATCCGTGGGTCGTGACTTTCGGAAAAACAATAACCGAACCTGTGTTCGGAACGGAAAAATATATTGCAATAGATTTCCGTTTCTCCCAAATGGGTAAATATATAGACGATGTCGGGGTAGGAAGACAGGGATACTGTTATATTGTCGACAAAGACGGAAATATCGTTTATCACCCGCAACAGCAACTTCTGTTCATGGGCGTAAAAACCGAGGATTCAAAAACCTCGGCAGCCCTTTCCGACGGCGCTCATGTCGATAAGAATATAATAACGACGGTATCGACGACTTCCGACGGCAGATGGAAGGTCGTCGGCGTAAGCCACACGGACGAACTCGAACTTGAAAGACAGTCGCAGATAATAGTAAGTATTGCGATAAGCCTTCTTTGCACCGTCGCAATTTCCTGCATCGTTCTTGTGATATATTCGAAGGTTGTTACGGCGCCCGTCCGCTCCCTTGTGAAGGAAATGCGCGCTTTTGAAGAAAACGCTGCAGATTATGTTTATACCGCGGAAAACGAAACCGTGACGGAACTGCAGAGTCTTTCTTCGTCTTTCGGAGATATGTCCGAAAGAATAAAGGAACTTATGGAGAAAGTCCGCAGGGAAGAAACGGTGCTTCGCAAGACGGAACTTAAGGCGCTTCAGGCGCAGATAAACCCGCATTTTCTGTATAATACTCTTGATTCGATACAGTGGATGTGCGAACAGGGTAAAAATGAGGACGCGACCGTTATGGTCGGCGCTCTTGCGAGACTTTTCAGAATAAGTATCAGCCGCGGACGGGAACTCATTCCGATAAAGGACGAAATGACTCATGCAAAGAGTTATCTCGTCATTCAGAGTTACAGATATAAAAATCAGTTTTCTTACGATTTTGATATAGACGAGACTCTTGAGAATTATTTCTGCAATAAAATAACGGTTCAGCCGCTTATTGAAAACGCTATCTATCACGGACTTGACCGTATGGTGGACGAAGGTCACATTCAGATATCAGCAAAGACTGCGGAGGACGATCCCGACGATATCATCATTACGGTTGAGGATAACGGCGTCGGAATGACCGAGGAACAGTGCAGGAAAATACTTCTCAAGGAACGCAGTGACTCAAGCGGTATAGGCGTAAAGAATGTAAACGACCGTTTGAAGATATATTTCGGCGATAAATACGGAATAACCGTAGAAAGCGAACTCGACGTGGGAACAAAAATCAAGGTTCGCATACCTAAAGTGGAAAGGGCGGAAGATTATGAAATTTAAGCGTTTCCTGCTCATTTTCCTGTGCTTTTCTCTCATAGTTTGCCTCTGTGCCTGCGGGACGTCTTCTTCGGTCGAAAATAAAAAGATCGCGGTCATAGTAAAGGCTGTCGATTCCGATTTTTGGCACAATGTCGAAGACGGGGTGAACAGTGCTGCGGTAGAATATAACGTTTCGGTCACATTCAAAGGTCCTTTGAACGAAGAAGACTACGCGACCCAGAACGATATGATATACGGCGCGATACGCGACGGGGTCGACGCAATAGTTCTTTCCGCCATAAGTTATACGGAGAACTCGGACGCGGTAAACGAAGCGGTTAAAAACGGAATTAAAGTAGTGACCGTAGACAGCGGCGTTGATTCCGGAAACGTAAGTCTCTTTATCGGAACAGATAATTTTGAGGCGGGAAGACAGGCGGCAAAAGCGGCGCTCGACGGCTTTTCGGGCGAAAAGATAGTAACTGTCGGGCTTCTTAATTTCGCCGCAGGGACTGACAACGGGATTCAGAGAGAGGCTGGGTTCAGAGAATACGCTTCTTCTGTTCCGGGCGTTAAAATCCTTGATACCGTCACTGCGGATTCAAACCTTACAAGCGCTACTCAGGCGGCTGTCTCCTTATTGACGGCAAATCCGGGTATTGACGTTATTGTCGGCTTTAACGAATGGATGACTCTCGGAGTCGGGTATGCCGTAAAACAACTCGGACTTTCGGATAAAGTCAGAGCGGTTGGCTTTGATACCAATACGGTTTCCGTCGGAATGATCGAGACGGGGGAAATGGACGCTCTTATTGTTCAGAACCCGTTCGCGATGGGGTACCTTTCGGTGAAATACGCCGCGGCGCTCATAAGAGGCGAAATGCCTGACGGACCTATTCTTTATACCGACGTTTTCGCAGTTACCCGCGATAACCTTTTTGACAGCGATACTCAAAAACTTGTATTCGGATTCAAATAGAAAGGATATGTTGTTATGTATAACGCAAATGAAAAAAGATATGATACTATGAAGTATTTCCGTTGCGGAAACAGCGGACTCAAACTGCCTGCTTTTTCTCTGGGACTTTGGCATAATTTCGGAGACACTTCGCCTTATGCAAATATGAAAGATCTGTGCTTTACCGCGTTTGACAACGGTATAACGCATTTTGACCTTGCAAACAACTACGGTCCCGAACCCGGAAGCGCGGAAAAGAATTTCGGAAAAATTCTTCGCGAAGAGATGGGCGCTTACCGCGATGAGATGATTATAAGCACCAAAGCGGGATACACTATGTGGGACGGCCCTTACGGCGACTGGGGAAGTAAAAAATATCTTATCGCAAGCCTTGATGCAAGTCTTAAGAGAATGGGGCTTGACTATGTCGATATTTTCTACCATCACCGTCCCGACCCCGAAACACCGCTCGAGGAAACCATGGACGCTCTTTCTCAGGCTGTCCGAAACGGTAAGGCGCTTTATGCGGGACTTTCAAACTACGACGGCGAAAGACTTGAAAAGGCGACCGCGATACTCAAAGAAATGAGATGTCCTTTTATAATTGCGCAGAACAGATATTCGATTTTTGACCGCACCGTCGAAAATAACGGGCTCAAAGAGACTGCATACCGTCTCGGAAAGGGAATTATAGCATTCAGTCCTCTCGCGCAGGGAATGCTTACCGACAGATATCTTCACGGGATTCCCGAAGACAGCAGAATAAGGACTGACGGCAGATTTCTTAAGGAAAATGCTATAACAGAAGAAAAACTCGAAAAAATAAGAAAACTTTCGGCGATTGCCGAAAAGAGGGGACAGACTCTGGCTGAAATGGCGCTTGCCTGGATACTCCGCGACGGAAAAGTAACTTCCGTGCTTATCGGAGCGTCCAAACCCTCGCAGATACTCGACAACATCAAAGCCGCAGAAAATATTTCGTTTACCGAGGAGGAACTTCGGGAGATCGACGACACGGCTCTCTGATAAAGTTTAATTGCGGCGGAATTTTTACTTCCGCCGCACTATTTTCAGTCATGCTTGACTAACGGTCGAAAATAGTGTATAATGTATCCGTGTAAATTCGGGCATTCGACTTTTGTCGCGTGCAAAAAAAACACGAGGTGCAATATGCGAAATAAAAATAACGTTTCTTTTTTATATATATTTTCAATAATTATCGCGGTGGTCCTTACCGTTACGTTCTTCTGCCTTTTCTTTCTTTCGGATAAACTTTCTCCTGCATTCGATAAGATACTGGAAAACAAAAACGCGACCCAGACGGCTCCCGATGCGGGCAATAAACTGACCGTCAGTCAGGATTCTGATAACTACAAAGCGCTTGTCGATAAATACAACAACTATCTTAATTCGAGTTATCTTATTGTGGTAAATAAAGACAACCCGCTTCCCGAGGATTATAAAACCATGACCGTTTCTTCGGTTGAAAATTCCGCAAGGCAACTTGAAACAAGAGCCGCAGAGGCGCTCTCCGAACTTTTTGCCGCGGCAAACGAGGCGGGATTAAAAAAGCATATCGTAATTTCGGGTTTCAGAACTCAGAAAGAACAGCAGGACGCTTTTAATACAAAAGTTCAGTCGTTTATGAACGGCGGTTATACCGCGACGGAAGCCGAGCAGAAAGCGACGGAGGTCGTCGCCAAACCCGGTTGCAGCGAATTCCAGACGGGGCTTTTGGTCGAGATCGGCGAAACGAGAAATATGACTTCGGACGATTTTGTTTCCACCGACCTTTTTAACTTTCTGAAAGAAAACGCGCACCGTTACGGATTTATCCTGCGTTATCCCGAAAACAAATCGAATGTCACGGGTTACAGTTTCAACTCTATGATTTTCAGATATGTCGGAAGCGTTGAATCAAGCACTTATATATACGAAAACAACATTACGCTTGAAGAATATATCGATTACCTTAAAATCGCGAAACTCGACGCTGAACAAAAACTTCAGTTTGTTGAATAATTTTGTCAGTTTATACAGTTTTTTCAATATCGACAATAAATTGTTAAATTTTATCTTTATAATATTAAACGGTAAAAAATATAAATAAAGGATGGTTTGTTATGAATTATAACAAGAAAACTGTTGAAGACATTGACGTCTCCGGCAAAAAAGTCCTCGTAAGATGTGACTTTAACGTTCCTATGAAGGACGGTGTTATCACCGACGCCAAGAGAATAGTCGAGGCTCTTCCGACTATCAAGTATTTGCTTTCGCACAATGCAAAAGTTATCCTTTGTTCTCATCTCGGCAGACCCAAGGGCGAATTCAATATGAAATATTCCCTTGCTCCCGTTGCCGAAAAACTTTCCGAACTCCTCGGAGCAAAGGTTGAAATAGCGTCCGACGTTATCGGCGAC
>CAKSQP010000083.1 GCA_934486965.1 uncultured Eubacteriales bacterium | reverse complement strand
GGTTGGTGGAGTTACCTGTTATGGAAACGCCGACATTTTCAAGTTTCATTATAGCAACGCCCTCGGGTACGTTATCCGCACCGTAGCATCTTACATCTGCACGGGGCCCCTTGGAATATGCTTTTTCGGAAACGATAGTGACCTCTTCGGTATAGGGATCGAATTTGGTTTCAACAAAGGTAAAGCCGTTGATTCTCGAAATGATGAAAGCAGCGTCTTTGCCGAGACCGTTAAGGATAACGCGAAGAGGTTTTGTTCTTACTTTGTTTGCGTTAAGAGCGATTTTAATAGCGCCCTCTGCCGCAGCGAAAGATTCATGGCCTGCAAGGAAGCAGAAGCAATCAGTGGATTCGGAAAGAAGCATTGCACCGAGATTTCCGTGTCCGAGACCGACCTTACGGTTCTCGGCAACAGAACCGGGAATACAGAAAGACTGAAGTCCGATACCGATAGCGGCTGCAGCGTCAGCGGCTTTTACGCAGCCTTTTTTGATTGCGATAGCGCAGCCGACAGTGTATGCCCAGACAGCGTTTTCAAAGCAGATAGGCTGAGTTTCGCGAACTATTTTGTCGCAGTCGATGCCTTTTGCAAGAGTTATTTCTTTACATTCTTCGATGGAAGATATGCCGTATTCAGCGAGAACCGCATTTATTTTGTCGATTCTTCTCTCATAGTTTTCAAATAAAGCCATCGTTCCTACCTCCTTATTCCTTACGCGGGTCTATGTATTTAGCGGCGTCGTCAAATCTGCCGTAGTGACCCATAGCCTTGTTGTAAGCGGTCGTCGGATCGTCGCCCTTCTTGATGAAGTCGGTCATTTTGCCGAGCGAAACGAATTCGTAACCGATTACCTGATCGTCTTCGTCGAGAGCCATTCTTGTTACATAGCCCTCAGCCATTTCGAGGTAACGAACGCCTTTTGCCTTGGTTCCGTACATTGTACCGACCTGGCTGCGGGTTCCTTTTCCGAGGTCTTCAAGACCTGCGCCGATCGTAAGACCGCCTTCGGAAAATGCAGACTGAGATCTGCCGTAAACTATCTGAAGGAAGAGTTCTCTCATCGCGGTGTTGATAGCGTCGCAGACAAGGTCTGTGTTGAGCGCTTCAAGAACCGTCTTACCGGGAAGTATCTCGGAAGCCATAGCAGCAGAATGAGTCATACCGGAACAGCCGATAGTTTCAACGAGTGCTTCTTCGATAACTCCGTTTTTGATGTTGAGAGAAAGTTTGCAGGCGCCCTGCTGAGGTGCACACCAGCCGACACCGTGGGTAAAACCGGAGATATCGGTTATCTGCTTTGCTTCTACCCATTTACCCTCTTCCGGAATGGGAGCGGGACCGTGTTTCGGGCCTTTGGCAACAACGCACATTCTCTGTACTTCTTGAGACAATGCATAATTTTCCATAAAATAACTCCTTTATATTATATTACTTGTATTATACTACATTTTTCGACGGTTTTCAAGAGTGAAACTTGCCAACAATCAAAACTTTATTGAACTATATTTCCGAAGTTTTCGGCTTTGGCTTGAGTTCCTCTTTTCGGACCATTCGGATCTCCTCGTATGAAAAATCACTGTCGGGCTTTTGAGTACGGACTTTTCCGTCCGCTTCAAACCCACAGACTTCGAAATAATATTTTGCTCTGGTGTTCATTTTCGGGACCCACACCACGGAATATTCGTGTTTTGCGCTTTTTACGGCTTTACGGACATATCTGAAAGTCCTTTTTCCGTAACCTTTGTTCCAGTAAGCCGGCAGGAAATACATATCGGAAATTTCAGAGGCATTCCCCGCAAGATCTTCGTCCTCACAGTCTCTTACGGAAAACATTCCGACCATAACGTTATTGTAAATAACGACGAACATCTCGTCCCTGTTCTGAATTATCGCTTTCTGATAAGCAAAGTACATTTCCTCAAAATCCGTCGACCGCTCGATATACTCCGCGGGGAAAACTTCGCCGTAAGACTCCCTGAAAGCGTTCATTTTCGTATACGCCATTTCGACGGCGTCGGAAACTACCGCCTTTCTGACTTTGAAACTCATTTCTTCTCCTTTTCAAGTTCCGGCAGGGACAGCGCCGCGCCGAGAGCCGTTGCATATTCGGCATATTTGGGAATTATGAAATCCACGCCGTGAAGTTCTTTTATTTCGTCAAAATATTTCTGTGCGTCGGGGACAGCCGTCAGGTTTCCGCAGAGAACGACATTCTTGGTGTCGTCAATTCTGCACGCAAAAACAGCCATAATACCGATAGTCTGCAAAATCATATTTATAAGACCTTTGGCGATATCTCCCTTAGTCGCATAGTCCGACACTTTACCGAAGTTTGCCGCCGTGGTATAGTCCGGCATATCCGTAACGCAATTCTGTGAAATATCTCCGACGGTAAGATCGACTTTCTCAAGATCGCCCTCCGCTGCGAGTTTCGCTATTGAATCGAAATGTCTTACATGGATAAATTTTGAAGAAAGACCGAGTAATGTTCCTCCGCCGACTCCCGTTCCGCCGATACGTTCGATTTTATCCTTGTTCGCCTTTATAAACGACGTACCCGTTCCCATACTTACGATAATTGCGCTGTCAAGCCCCGAAAGATAAAGTCCACCCTTACCTATCGCATCGAATTCGGAAACGTGTCCGGTTTTTATTCCGTAAATATCCTCTGTAATAAAAGACGAGCCGACGCCTGTTATCATTATTCTGTTGACAGCCGAAAGATCAAGTCCGTTTTCGGTTATATATCTGCCGAAAGCACCGTAGACCGAAGTTTTCGGGTCGTTGGCTTTAACCTGCATAGGGGGCATGATTTCAGAATCCCTGACCGCTATGATCTTTGTAGTCGAACCGCCTATATCTATACCTATAACCGTCATACAGACCCTCCCGATGTTTTATGAGTTCAGTATAAACTTCAAATGTTAAATTTTCTACACGCAAAGCCGGATTTTACAATATAATCACACTTTATTCATTAAAATGAAAAGAAGACCTCTTCCGAGGTCTTCAATATTGCCGGTATCGGTATTCAGTTATTTTCCGGATCTTACGACATAAACCGTTCCGGTTCTTCTTCCGAACCTGTTGCAGTCGTAAGTCGACGGCAGGAAAATATCAACGACATTTCCCTTTATCGCTCCGCCGGTATCCATTGCATAGGCATATCCGTAAACGAAGCCGTTATCCATAACGATATAAAGTTTTGAAAAGAGCGGAATGACTTTCGGATCCACCGCGACAAAACCGACTCTTGTCTTTTGTCCGGTTGCGGTTCCCCCTCCTCCGTCGTCTCCGGGACCGTACGCCGTAAATTTGACGTTATCGATCTTCTTTACATATTCGGAAGGGACTCCGCCGCTCGTATCGAGCAGGTTAGACGCGTCAACATAAACTTTTGCAGAAACAGGGTTTTTAACGATCTTTTCGCTTATTACGGATTTTTCAACGGCTTCGCCGTCGACGAATTTCGTTCTTGTTACGATCTCTTTTTTGCCGTTTGAGCCGGGGGTTTCCGTCCCGACCTTGTTTGCGAAAGTCGCATAAATAACTTTTACGGCTTCCGTCTGGTAAGCGACTGTTTCGTAAGAAACAACATCTTCGTAATAAACTCTGTTAATGCTTACTACCGTATCTTCGGTAAGCAGCGTGTCCGTAGAACAGGACACTGCATCTTCTTCTGAAAGCACGATACCCGTGCTGTTTATCAAATCCATTGCGGTCGCATTGTCCGAATACTTGAAAGATTCGGTGTAATATTTTCCGTCAACGTATAAATGCGCGAGAAAAGTTTCGTTCTGACTGACCGAAATGTTTTCAATTTGCTCGTTTTGAATTGCCGGCAAATTATAAGGGTTGGGATCAAGCGCTGTTTCCGCGGTTTCGTTTGCAAACAGAAGAACACTGCAAACGAAAAACGCAAGGAGGGCGACTGTGATCCCCGAAACAATTGAAATTTTGATTTTGAATTTTGACGAATCTGTATTTTTTGTGTTTTCGGTGAAAATTTCTTTTTTCATTAAATGACACCACCATATTTCTTCCCCCGAAAGGGAATTCGTTCGGAAAATAAAGGAAACCTTGGGTATATGCTGATTATTCTCCCTGTTTTTACGGATTATACAAAAAATGTAAAATTCCGTTTTTCCGTTGCCGAAATCAAGAAAATCTGATGTAATGGCAAATGAGCCATTCTTACGATCACGATCTGATTAAAGCAAATATTCCGATAAACCCCGAATTCCCCTTTTTCAGGGGAATTCGGAATAAAACAGATATATTAAAATGTGTTTTGAAAGAGAAAAAATTATCTCTTCGAGAACTGAGGAGCACGACGTGCGGCTTTGAGTCCGTACTTCTTTCTTTCCTTCATTCTCGGGTCTCTGGTAAGGAATCCAGCCTTCTTGAGAACAGGTCTGTATTCAGCCTCATTTACCTTGAGAAGGGCTCTTGCGAGTCCGTGACGGATAGCACCTGCCTGACCGGAAACGCCGCCGCCGACAACAGTACATTCGATGTCGAATTTGCCGTTTACGTCAAGAGCGTTGAGAGGCTGACGAACGATAAGTTTAAGAGTATCAAGACCGAAGTAATCGTCGATATCTCTGCCGTTTATCGTGATTTTGCCTGTACCGTTATAGAGTCTGACGCGAGCAACAGAATGTTTTTTTCTGCCTGTTCCGTAAAAATAGGGTTTCTTAGGTGTATACATTATATTGCTCCTCCTTAACCTTCATATACTTCGGGTTTCTGAGCCTGATGATTGTGCTCGGGACCCTTGAAAACTCTGAGTCTGGAAAAAGCGTTTCTGCCGAGGGAGTTGTTGGGAAGCATGCCTTTGACAGCAAGTTCCATTGCAAATTCGGGGTTCTTGTCCATAAGAATTCCGTATTTAACCTCTTTCAGACCGCCTACCCAGCCGGTATGATGTCTGTAATATTTCTGTTCGGCTTTAGCACCGGTAAGGATCGCTTTTTCGGCGTTGATGATGATTACATGATCGCCGCAATCCTGATGCGGAGTATAAGTAGCCTTGTGTTTGCCTCTGAGCAGGATAGCAGCTTTATCGGCAACTCTGCCCAACGGTTTGTTGGCAGCGTCGATAATATACCATTTACGCTCGATGTTGCCGGGATTTGCCATAAATGTCGACATTTTTATTTCCTCCGATTAAAAGTTTATTTTC
The DNA here is from genome assembly GCA_934486965.1 of uncultured Eubacteriales bacterium. Classification (GTDB taxonomy): domain Bacteria; phylum Bacillota; class Clostridia; order Oscillospirales; family UBA644; genus Geddesella. Next base: position 1,311 of record CAKSQP010000083.1, on the reverse strand, counting down.
ACAACGCGAATATTATAACACAAATTTTTCTTCATGTCAATATCAAAATCCGATTTTCTTCGAAAAACAATTCGAGTACTTCGTTTTTCGCCGTTTTTCTTCGATTTTTTCGTTTTTATTATATCCGAAATGTAAAAAATTCAAATTTTGATTTTGCAAAAATTTAAGATTTTCAGTGTTTTTTGCGCAATTTTTCCGCAAGAGCCGCATCGGGAGTCACTACAGCGGTTCTGTATCCCTCGTAAACGACCATTCCGGGTTTTGCGCCGTTCGGTTTTTTTACAGAGCCGACTTCTATATAATCGACTTCGACTTTTCCTCCGTTTTCCGAAACGCTCGAAAAAGTAGCCGCTATTACCGCCGCCTCGTTAAGAGATATGTTTGAGTATTCCCTGCCCGAACACAAAAGCACCGTATGGCTTCCGGGATAATTTTTAACATGGAACCAAATATCGCGCTTATCCGCAAATTTCGTTGTAAGCCAGTCGTTTTGCGTGTTGTTTTTCCCGACAAGAACGGGAATTCCTTCGCTCGTTTCGAATTCCGCAGGTGAAAAAGCCGTTTTTTGCTTTTTGACATTCTTCGTATTTGCAGACTTTCTTATATACCCCTCTCTTATAAGTTCGTCCTTTATTTCCCGAAGATCGGATACGTTTTCCGCAAGCAGAAGAGACGAACGCACGCTTTCAAGATAACTGAGTTCATTTTCCGCCGCGGGTATTTCACGGGAAAGCATATCTTCGGCGGTCTTCAGTTTTTTATACAGTTTATAGTAGCGTTGAGCGTTTCTCGTCGCGGAAAGCGACGGGTCGAGCGGCACGGTGACCTCCCGCATATCCTCCGAATAATAATCGGGAAGTCTTGCAAAAGTCGCTTTCGGAGGGACGGCGGCGATATTCGAAAAAAGAATATCACCGTAATGCTTGTATTCATCGGCCTTTTTGCAGTTTTCGAGTTCCGAGCGCCTTGCGGTGATCTTTCTTGAAACCCTGCTTATCAACGTATTTACCGCACGGGAAAGATCCGCCGAATGACGCCTTATATGTTCCGACCTCATCTTTTCGGCAAAAAACACCTCGACGGTTTCGGAGGGAGAATCATATTCCGTTATTTTCGCGGAATTTCCGTACTGACCTATTCGGAAACAGTAAAAATCGACGGGCTTTTCGGCGGAAACGGTGACGCATTTATAGTCCCCCGCTTTTATATTTTCGGAAAGTGCTGACAGAAAAGACTGCAGTTTTTCTTTTTCCGCGTCGGAAAAATCACGAAGTCTTTTATCGGTGGTACCCGTCGCACAAAACACCGCTT
>CAKSQP010000082.1 GCA_934486965.1 uncultured Eubacteriales bacterium | reverse complement strand
GCTGAGCTATGCCTTCATGAATGGTATACGGAAAGTATACCATAACATTCGTAAGATAGTTGAACAAAATTATGAAAACTTTGCAAAATCAAATCCACCATGCGTCGGTGATCTTGCCGTCGAAAGTCATAACCTCTTTAAGGAAAGCAATCGCTTTGAGAAGACCTTCGTTCTGGGTCATAAGGCTGTCTTCGTGCTCAATGCTGATAACATAGTCGTAGTCGATGGATTTGAGCGCGGAGATCATATCTTTCCAGTAGCCGTAATCGTTTCCGTATCCGACGGTGCGGAATACCCATGAGCGGTCGAGGACTTTATCGTAACTCTTGGTATCGAGGACACCGTTTACCGCAATATTGTATTTGTCGAGTTTAGTATCCTTTGCATGGAAGAAGAAGATCGCGTCGCCGAGTTTTTTGATTGCGGCAACGGGGTCTATTCCCTGCCATATAAGGTGGCTCGGGTCGAAATTCGCTCCGAGTTCGGGACCGACGGCTTCGCGGAGTTTAAGCATTGTTTCGGGGTTATATACGCAGAAACCGGGGTGCATTTCAAACGCAATTTTGTTTATTCCGTGTTCTTTCGCGAAAGCGACGGCTTTTTTCCAGTAAGGAATAAGAACTTCATTCCACTGATAGTCGAGAATTTCCGAAAAATCGTTAGGCCAGGGGCAGGTGACCCAGTTCGGGGTCTTGTCGCCTTTAGAACCGCCGGGACAGCCCGAAAACGTAATAACCCTGTCCACGCCCATTTTTTCAGCCATAAGAATGCCCTTACGGAAATGGTCCTCAAACAGAGCTCTCTGTTCGGGATCGGGGTGTACTGCGTTTCCGTGGACGCTTATCGCGCCGACAAACAGACCGTTCTCCTTAATGGTATCCATAAATTTATTATATTCTTTTTCGTCGTTAAGCAGAATATCCGGATTGCAGTGGGTCCTTCCGGGAAATCCGCCGCAGCCTATTTCTATCGCGGTAACGCCGTTATCTTTAAGAAATTTGCAGGCGTCGGCAAAATTTCTGTCATAAAGCGCAGGGTTGAATACACCGAGTTTCATATCACAATATCCTTTCTTCGGGGAAGCCCCCAACATTGTCAGTATAACATTAAAAACCGCGATTGTCAACAGTTTTCCGCGAATATTTTCACCTTTGGATATTTTTCGGCAATGTGAACATTTTTTAACGGAAATTTGACAAAAATATCATACACTTTTAACCACCGTTCGCCCTTTATTTCCGCAATAGCAAAGCGACAGGATGAAAATTATGCGTATCAACTACACATCGAGAAAAATGACTCTCAGAGAACCGTTAAAAGAGTATACCGAAAAGAAACTTTCAAAACTTGAAAAGTTTTTCGGTGAAGAGAGCGTCGCGAATATCGTCTTTTCTCTTGAAAAAGAAGATGTATGCAAAGCCGAAATAACGATTGAGCGCAACGGAATAATTTTCAGGGCGCAAAGCACCGCTCCCGAATTTCAACTTGCGATCGACAGCGATGTCGATATGCTGATAAGACAGATCAGAAAACACAAAACAAAACTCGAGAAACGTCTGAAAACACAGATCCCGACTTTTGACGAATACGAAGACGTGACCGAGGACAGCGACATTATAATAAGGCGTAAAAAACTTGACCTGAAGCCGATGCCGCCCGAGGAAGCCGTTTTACAGATGAATATGCTCGGACACGACTTTTTCGCTTTCTGCGACGGGAGCGGCACTCCGTTCATCGTTTATAAACGCAAAAAGGGAGATTACGGACTTATCGAAATGAACCCCTCAAAATAAACACCGGAAATACCGCGGCATAAGCCGCGGTATTTTTTTGCATAAAATCCGCAGATACGGCAGATAATAGAAAAAAAGAAAAAAGTTGAGTGATCGTATGGATAAAAAAGAATATGAAGAACTTGCAAATAAGAAAAAGAAAAATTCGCCGATAATAAAAGACTGTATTCTGGCTTTTATCGTCGGAGGTTTAATATGCGTTGTCGGTCAACTTTTGTTTGCTCTGTACTCATCTTTAGGGCTTGAAAAAGAGGTCGCAACGACCCTTGAATCGGTCTCTCTTGTTTTTCTCTCCGCGCTTTTTACCGGTATAGGGCTTTACGATTCCCTTGCAAAACACGCAGGAGCGGGAACTCTTGTTCCGATAACGGGATTTGCGAACGCCGTCGTCTCCCCTGCAATGGAATTCAGGACCGAGGGACTTATTCTCGGGACTGCGCCGAAAATGTTCATTATTGCGGGGCCTGTGATTGTTTTCGGAGTCGCGGCGTCGGTCGTTTACGGGATAGTACTTTATCTGATTCAGATGTTCGGTGGGTGAAAATATGAAAAAAATCGGATCGGGAACTTTCGGGATATCTTCCGAAGTAAATTTTCTTGAATACTGTGCGGTCGTCGGTCAGAAAGAAAAGGAGGGGCCTCTCGGAAATTGGTTTACTCATTTTTCCGAAGACGAATACTTCGGTCAGAAGACCTTTGAACGCGCGGAGACACAAATGCAAAAGGAGGCAATGGACAGTGTCATCAAAAAATCGGGCTTTACTGAAAAAGACATCGACTTTATCTTTGCGGGCGATCTGCTCAATCAGTGCGTTTCTTCGAATTATTGCGTTCGCGATCATAGTATGCAATTTTTCGGCGTTTACGGCGCTTGTTCTACGATGGCTGAAACGCTAATTCTTTCGGCAATGGCAATAGACGGCGGGTTTGCGGAGCGCTGTATCGCGATAACATCGTCGCATTTCTGTTCCGCGGAAAGGCAGTTCCGTTTCCCTCTCGAATACGGAAGCCAGAGACCTCCGTCGGCACAGTGGACGGTCACCGCCGCGGGGTGCGTTCTGCTCGGAAAGACCTCCGTACAGGGAGAATATCCGAAAGTAGATAAAATATGCCCCGGAAGAGTTGTCGATATGGGGATATGCGACATCAACGATATGGGGAGCGCTATGGCGGCGTCGGCAGTCGACACTTTCACACGGTTCTTCGAAGACACGGAAACGCGTCCCGAAGATTATGACCTTATACTGACCGGAGATCTCGGAAAAACAGGACACGCGGTCGTAACCGAACTTATGCTCAGAAACGGATACGATATGCAGAAAAATTATGACGACTGCGGCAAACTCATATTTGACGCAGACAAACAGGACGTCCATGCCGGAGGTTCGGGCTGCGGCTGTTCGGCGGCGGTCCTTACGGGATATCTTCTTCCCGAAATGCAAAAAAAAACGTATAAAAACGTGCTTTTTGCGGCGACGGGCGCATTGATGAGCCCGATAGTCAACCAGCAGAACGAATCTATCCCCGGAATCGCGCATCTCGTCAATATAAAGATTTAGGTGATTTTATGGAATATCTAAACAGTTTTATTTTCGGCGGACTTCTCTGTCTTATCGGACAGATCTTAATTGCGAAAACGAAACTCACGCCCGCAAGAATTCTGACGGGGTACGTTGTCGCCGGAGTAATTCTTTACGCCGTCGGACTTTACGAACCGTTTTGCGATCTTGCGAAATCGGGAGCGACCGTTCCGTTGACGGGCTTCGGCGCGGCTCTTGCAAAGGGAGTCGAAAAAGCGATAGCCGAAAAGGATTTTCTCGGAATAATTACGGGAGGGCTTACAGCGACTGCCGCAGGAATCACCGCCGCGATAGTTTTCGGACTTTGCGCCGCCCTTATTTTCAAACCGAAAAGAAAAGATTAAAAAATGCCCCTTTCGGGGCATTTTTTTAACGCGTTCTGACTATTGAATAATAGGAATTCGACGTCAGTTTATAAACTATTGCATAAAGGACGAAGAAGACCGCGAAACATACCAAGGTAGTTACCGCAAACACCGAGATGTTCGACAGATTGAACATTATCAGTATCTTTTTGACCATCGGAAAAGCAAAAGCAAGATGAAGTCCCGCAAAAACAAGCGGTGCGAAAAAGACGGTCAGCAACTGAGAATTGATACTTTTCTTAATCTCACTTTGCTGCAATCCGACTTTTTGCATTATTTCAAATCTGTGTCTGTCGTCATAGCCTTCGGATATCTGCTTATAGTAGATTATCATTACCGCCGCAAAAGAAAATGCCAAAGAAAGAACAATTCCGAGGAACAGAAGCCCGCCGTATGTTCCCATGAAATCTTTTCGGTCGGAAGCAATATTCGAAACGGTGAAATTTGTGATACCCATATCCTCCGAAGAGAGAAAATCCGAAATATCGTATGAAACAGTTTTGAAAAGGGACGCGAGATCGTCTTCCGGCATATCGGAGTCAAAGCCGTAATAATAAGTATATGTCAGAAAATCTTCGCCGAGCGACGTTTGCATATTTTCAAAAGGAGCGACCGCTTCGGAAATATCGCTTACCGCAACATATACCGACGGATAAGCAACAGCCGACTCGTCCGAGCGCGCCGAAAAGTCGGCGACTTTTTTAATTTTCAGGGTCTCTGTTGTTTTTCCGCAGGAAACCGTAATCTCCTCGCCGACAGAAGTTTTTCCGAAAACGGCGGCTATCGCCTCTCCCGAAGACAGTGTTTCATTCGTTCCCATTATTTCGTTATAATCGGAAAGAGGAATAAAAGCAAGAGTTATGAGTTTATCCGTGTTTGCCGCCATTGAAGCAGGAACGTAGCCTATATCGGTCTGAAGAACTCCGTCGGTATAATACCCCGCAAAGGATGCCTTCATATATGCCGCTCTGTTTTTAACGGATATATTGTTCTTTTCGAGAACGGAGGAAAGCCCCTCTTTCAGCCCCTCCGCCTTTTCGAAATCGCTCTTTTCAAGCCGCACGGTTATCGAAGCGTCCCTCGTATGCATTGCCGCAAGGGAGTCCTCAAGCCCCATATACAGACTTGCGGTCGAAGAAAGGGTGACAAGGACCATCGTTGCAAGAATACATACGGAAGCAAGCCCCGCGCCGTTTTTCTTCATTCGGAACGCCATCGAAGAAACGGAAATAAAATGATTGGGTTTGTAATAATAACGTTTGTTTTTCTGCAAGATACGGCAAAGAGAGACCGACGCGGAAATAAAAATAAGGTATGTTGCGATTATGACCATGATGACCGCGATGAAGAAAAGTGCCATTGCGGCGACAGGATCTTTAATCGTCACAGCGAGCCGGTACGCCGCGCCCAGAAGCAAAACGCCGAGAAGAGCAACGAGAAAATTCGCTTTCGGGGCTTTTTCTCCGACATTTTCGCTTTTTATAAGTTCGGCGGCGCCCGAAAAACGGATCTGCCGCAGTCCGTTAAGAAAAATGAGAAGAAAAATTACGGCAAAGGTAATAACCGTATATTTAAGGCTTTCCAAAGAAACCGTGAACGTATATGTCGCGGCTCCGTTCATTATTTTTACAAGCGAAAGTTCCGCGAGTTTTGAAAACGCGATCCCGAAAATAAGACCTGTCGCAACGGTGAGAAGAAATGCGAAAAGATTTTCCCAGAAGAGAATCACCGCAATGTTCTTTTTCCCCATTCCGAGGATATTATAAAGCCCGAATTCCTTTTTCCGACGTCGGATAATAAAGGAATTTGTATAGAAAAGAAAGATTGCCGAAAATACCGCCATAACGAAAATGCCGAAAGAAAGAGTCATACATACGGCGTCTCCTCCGCGGAGAGCCGAAATAACTTCGGACTTTGCAAGAGCGGAAACTATATAAGAGACCGTGACCATACAGGCGCAGGACAAAAGATAAGGCAGATAGAGCCGTTTGTTTTTGGTTATTCCGTTGACGGCAAGACGGGGATAAATATGCTTTTTCATCTCACTTCACCGCCCGCACGGATAAGGGTAAGAGTGTCGTTTATCTTTTTGTAAAGTTCTTCGTCGGTAAGATTTCCTCTGTATATCTGATGAAAAACTTCGCCGTCGCGGATAAAGAGTATCCTGCCCGTTCGGCTTGCGGCGCTTACCGAATGAGTTACCATAAGAATGGTCTGGCCGCCTGCGTTAAGGTCGGAAAACAGTCTCAGAAGTTCGTCCGTCGCCTTTGAATCAAGCGCTCCGGTAGGCTCGTCGGCAAGAATTATTTTCGGGTCGGTAATTATCGCGCGCGCGACCGCCGCTCTCTGTTTCTGCCCGCCCGATATTTCATACGGATATTTTTTTAAGATATCGGATATTCCGAGCCTGCGCGCAATGCCGTCAAGTTTCATATACATTTCGCCGTAACTTTTGCCCGCAAGCACAAGCGGAAGAAAAATATTATCTTCGACCGAAAAAGTATCGAGCAAATTGAAATCCTGAAATACAAAACCGAGATTATCGCGTCTGAACGCCGCGGCGTCGCTTTCCTTTACCGACAAAGTGTCTTTGCCGTCGAGAATTACGCTTCCGCCTGTCGGTTTATCAAGAGACGCAAGGATATTGAGCAGAGTCGTTTTTCCCGAACCGCTCTCCCCCATTACGGCGACATATTCGCCTTCTTCAACGGTAAAATTCACATTTTTCAAGGCTTCGACCTTATTTCCGCCGAACCTTGAAACATAAGTTTTTTTCAAATTCTTTACTTCAAGAATACTCATAAAATACCTCCGTGTTTTTTCTACACCAAACGTA
>CAKSQP010000081.1 GCA_934486965.1 uncultured Eubacteriales bacterium | reverse complement strand
CCGACGGTTTTATCTCGGAACTCGAAAACGGCTACGATACAGATGTCGGAGAACGCGGCGTCAGACTTTCGGGCGGTCAGAAACAGAGAATAGCGATCGCCCGCGTCTTTCTCAAAGATCCTCCGGTTCTTATTCTCGATGAGGCGACGTCCGCGCTTGACAATGAAAACGAGAAGATAGTCCAGCGCTCTCTTGAAACGCTCGCCGAGGGACGGACTACGTTTATTATCGCTCACCGACTCACAACCGTCAAAAATGCTTCCGAAATTGTCGTTCTTACCAAAAACGGCATAGAAGAAAAAGGGACTCATTCGGAACTTATAAATAAAGGCGGAATATATTCGGAGTTGTATTCTCTTTATTCGTCATAATGTCACATTTATAATTGGGTCGATCCTCAATTTTTGTTGCAGTTTGGGAATTTTTGAAAAAACAAATGATTATTTGTCATAATGTAAAATGCGACAAAAAAGCGAAAGTTTTCATAAAGTTCACAAAATATACACAAAAACCCCTTGAAATTTCTTTGCAAATATGTTACAATTTGTTTACAGAGAGGGGTGAAACCGATGCAGCATTTATTAACGGCAACCGAGTTTGAAATTATAGACACTATTCCTCCCGTGACGGCAGATACGATGTTCTATGTTTACACAGGGCTTGCGGTTCTTGCGCTTGCCTGTATCGGATTCATTATTTTCATGTGGAACAGGGGCGGCAAACGCCGCAACAAAAAGGATTGACTACTCCAAGTTGAGATAGATTAGTGTTGGTTGGAAAAAACGCACCCGTTCGGGTGCGTTTTTTCTCTTGACAATATCTGCGGAGAATGGTATAATCTATGTACTTTCAGATAAAAACGGAGAGAATTATGAAAAGAATTATTTCCGCGGCGATAGCCGTAATATTGGTCTTTTCCTGCTTTACTTTTGCTTTTAATGCCGATGAAGCGGAAAAGTCGATAAAAATATCTCTCAGGATAGAGGGAGTAAAAGAAACATTATACAATAAAGAAGTCGACGTTAAGTATACGACCGATACCGTAACATTAAAAGACGCTCTTCTGCTTGTTGACAAGCAGGAATCAGAACTTGAAATGAAAGGTATCGAAGACGGCTATATCAACGATATAAACGGAGAAGTCGCAGGCGCATTCGGCGGATACGACGGTTGGCTGTTCGCGGTAAACGATGTCGTTGCTTCTTCGGGAATTTCGGATATAGTCCTGAAAGACGGCGATAAAATAGTATTCTATTACGCCGATTATCCGTCTCAGTATACTCTCATTGATTCGGGCAGGGCAAAAGACGGAGTTATCCGTTTTTACAGTATCGAAAAGGAATACGGAGATAACGGAGAGATTGTAAGAGAATATGAGTCTCCGATAACAGACGCGTCGGTCGTTTTCAATTCAGCAGATTATGTTACCGATGAAAAAGGCGAGATAAATGTCGGAAAAAAACTTGCAAACGGAGATTATACGGTCTCTTTAAGCAAAGATAAGACTACCGATAACGGAACTTTGCCTGTCGCAGTTCGTCTGGTTGATTTCAAACTTACCGTTTCCGATATGGTCGAGGCCCCGAACGTCGCGCTGTATACGGCGGTTACCGTAATTGTTGTTCTTGTTATTGCCGCAGGCGCGTTTCTGCTTATTAAAAATAAAAAGAAAAAAGCATAGTTTTGTGCCCGTAACCGAAAAGTTGCGGGCTTTTCTTTTTATAAAATACATAAAAAGCGAATTTTCTGTGTCTTTTTGGTAAAATATATGGATTTTCCGTTCTGTATGTGATATAATTTTTTCAAATAAATTTATGGAGGAATGTTTTTATGAAAAAAGTTTTAGCAATCTTTCTTTCGTTGATCATGGTCTGTGCCCTGTTTGCCGCTTGCGGCGAGAGCACGGAGAGCGATGCAAAAGTCGCTTATGTCCTTACCGAAACCGGCGATACATATTCGCAGGGACTCGGCAGCAGTTTCAAGACCGCTTTTGAGAAAGCGGGCGGAACCGTTATTCAGGAATCCTTCCCGAAGAACACTTCCGACTTCTCCGCTTACATTCAGAAAGCGATAGACAAGAAAGCGAACGTTATCTTCGCTCCGAACTCTATCACCGTTGCTTCGAACCTTATAAAACAGGCGGCTGACGTCGGAATCGAAATTCCCATTCTCGCAGGAGACACATGGGAATCTTCCGTTATCCTTGACGCTGCAAAAGGCACCGGACTTGATGTCTACTGCTCTACATTCTTTGACGAAAACGACTCTACCACCGAATACGCCGCAAAATTTGTTTCCGGTTTCAAGGCTTGGCTTGAAGAAGACAACGCACGCAAGACCGAAAACGGCGGCAATACAATAGTCGCGGCAGTTTCTGCTCTCGGTTTTGACGCATACAACGTAGCGTACGCGGCAATTGAAGCGGCGGCTGCTGAAAAGGGCGAATCTCTTACTTCCGTAGACGTTGCAAAGGCTCTTTGGGCTCTTGATTATAAAGAGGCTGTCACCGGCGAAATCAAATTCGACAAAAACGGCGACGCTATCAAATCCAGCGCATACATAAAGAAAGCAAAGGCAGACGGCTCCGCTTTCGAATTCGTAAAACTCCAGACCGTTGAAAACAACGCTGAACAGGGAACTGCTCCCGCTTACGATAAATCGGGTATAGCGCTCGACACCGCAAACAAGAAAATAGTTATCGGCGTTTACGAACCGACTTCCGGCGACAATGCCGCAGGCGGAAAACAGGAAGTTCTCGGCGCACGTTATGCAAACTCCCTCAAACCGACGATCAAGATCGGCGGTAATGATTACACGATCGAACTTTATGTCAGTGACAACGCTTCGTCCGAAGACAAGGCAGTTTCCGCCGCTTCCGCAATAGTCGCTCAGAACGCTCTCGTTTCTCTCGGCTCTTACGGCTCGGGCGTTTCCATCGCCGCTGCTTCCACTTTTGCAGATGCAGGACTTCCCGCAATCGGCGTTTCCTGCACGAACTCCGCAGTTACCGAAGGTCAGGACTTCTACTTCCGTACCTGCTTCCTTGACCCGTTCCAGGGTTCCGTCATGGCGGACTTCGCACTTTCTCTTATTGACGCAAAATAATTTCAGATCTTGCTGTTTTGTTTGCGGCGGGTACTCATACCCGCCGCAATGCAGTTAAAAAAAGAGGTTAATTTTTCTATGAGCAATATTTTTCCCTATCTCGTAAGAGGTCTTGCGGTAGGTGGACAATACGCACTTATAGCGATAGGATATACGATGGTTTACGGTATCCTGCGTCTCATAAACTTCGCACACGGCGATTTGTTTATGGTCGCGGGAATAACCCTCATATATCTTACCGCAAGTTTTCCTGCAATGCCTATCTGGGTATCTATTCCCGTAATGATAGTCCTTGTCGTCTTTATCGGATATCTGATAGAGAAATGCGCGTATTCGCCGCTTCGTAAAGCCCCGAGAATGTCGGTAATGATATCGGCTATCGGAGTTTCGTATCTCTTGCAGAATCTCGTAAGTTACATAACCGGCGGTCTTGACAAACAGTATCCCGAGATCCCCGTCATCAGCGACAGGGTAAAGTTTTTAGGGATATCCGACAAACTTGTCACGTTTATTACTCCGTTTGTCGCAGTCGCCCTTATGTTCGTGCTTATCTATCTCATAAACCACACTAAATTCGGTATGTCCATAAGAGCCGTTTCAAAAGATTTTGAGACCTCTCAGCTTATGGGTATCAAACTCAATAAAGTCATCAGTATAACCTTTGCGATAGGCGCGTTTCTTGCCGCTGTCGGCTCGGTTCTTTATTTCACAAAGAGCCCCGGCATAAAACCCACGACAGGCGCTCTTCCCGGACTTAAAGCATTCATTGCCGCCGTTGTCGGAGGTATAGGTTCCGTTCCCGGAGCGGTCGTCGGTGCGTTTATTATCGGAATTGTCGAAAATCTTGCGAAGTTTGCAAATCTTTCGACTTACACCGATGCGTTTACCTTCGCGTTGCTTATAATCGTGCTTATATTTAAGCCCACCGGAATATTCGGCGAGAAAGTTACGGAGAAGGTGTAAATATGGAAAAAACAAACTTTTTATACAAGAACCGTAAAACAGTCGCAAACCTTTGCTTTATCGCGCTGTTATTTGTCGGAATAATCCTTCTTGAGGAGCTCGTCGACCCGACGTCGATGTGGTTCTCCGTTCTCCGTAAGGTCGCAACGTTTTCTCTTGCCGCGGTTTCGATGAACCTTCTTAACGGCTTTACGGGGCTTTTCTCTCTCGGTCAGGCAGGCTTTATGCTTGTCGGCGCATATACTTACGCGATGTTTACCATACCATCCGAGTTCAAAAGTACCGTTTTCAGAAATTACGGCGACAGCATAATCGGATTTTGTTTGCCGATATTGGTGGCTATCGTACTTGCCGGAGTTGTCGCGGCAATATTCGCTTACCTTATCGGACTTCCCGTCCTTAGACTTAAGAGCGACTATCTTGCGATAGCGACCCTTGGTTTTGCCGAAATAATAAAAACGATCGTTCAGTCAGCAGACCTCGGTTTTTTGACCAACGGTCCCGACCCGCTGTCAAACTTCAATGTTCTTCAGGGAATAATGCCTTATGTCCTGATCTCGGCGGTATGTATCACTGTTATCGTTCTTCTTATAAATTCCACATACGGAAGAGCCTTCAAGGCTATCAGGGACGACGAAGTCGCCGCCGAGGCTATGGGTATAAACCTTGCAAAGCATAAGCGTATGTCGTTTGTCATAAGTTCGTTCTTTGCGGGGATTGCAGGCGCAATGCTTGCGATGTGTAACACTACCGTTTCCGCAACTACATATACGACCACGATGACATACGAAATCCTTCTCGTTGTCGTTATCGGAGGCGTCGGAAGCATTACCGGAAGCGTTATCGCGGCATTCCTCTTCTACGGAAGCAGTGAATGGTGGCTCCGTTTCCTCGACGTTGAAACTACTATCGGCGGTTTCAAAGTTCCGCTTCTCCGCTACGGTTTCAGAATGGTCGTTTTCTCGATAATCATTATGATCGTCGTCCTTTTCTTCAGAAAAGGAATCATGGGAACACGCGAACTTTCGGTTATAGGCGTTTACGAGAAAATTAAACGGTCGTTTACCAAAAAGAAAGCCGGAAAGGGAGGTGGCTCCGATGAGTGATTCCGTTCTTAAAGTTGAAAACATAACGATGCAGTTCGGAGGAGTCGTCGCCGTCAATAACCTTTCTCTTGAGGTCAACAAGGGCGAGATAGTATCCCTTATCGGACCTAACGGCGCGGGTAAAACTACTGCGTTCAACGCGATAACGGGCGTTTACGAACCCACAAACGGCAGAATCCTTTTCAACGGTGATGTTATTGCCGAAAACCACCCCAGAGGTAAAATGAAGAAAACTTACGCCGGAGAAAACAACGGACTTTACAAAAAAGTTGTTGTAAATACTCCGGATAAGATAACAAAACTCGGAATGGCGAGAACGTTCCAGAATATCAGACTTTTCAAGTCAATGACCGTTTTTGAAAATGTTCTTGTCGCGATGCATCTTCGCAGAAAGAGCAATCTTTTTACCGCAACTTTCAGACTGAACTATAAAGAAGAAAAGGCTATGCGCGAAGAATGTCTTAGACTTCTCGAACTCGTCGATCTTTTCGACGTCAGAGACGAGATAGCAACGGCACTGCCTTACGGAAAACAGAGACATCTTGAAATTGCGAGAGCGCTTGCGACAAAGCCGTCGCTTCTTCTGCTCGACGAACCTGCCGCGGGTATGAACCCTCAGGAAACAGAGGAACTTACCGAATTTATCCGTATGATACGCGATAAATTCGACCTTACGGTTTTCCTTATCGAACATCACATGAACCTTGTTATGGATATTTCCGACAGGATCTATGTTATAGATTTCGGTAAACTGCTTGCCGCAGGCACGCCGTTCGAAATTCAGAACAATCAGCATGTTATAGACGCATATTTGGGGGTGCCCGACGATGAGTAATATTCTTGAAATCAAAGATCTGACGGTAACCTACGGCGGAATTCATGCCGTAAACGATATAAACCTGAATGTCGAAGAGGGCAAGATTGTAACTCTTATCGGGGCTAACGGCGCCGGTAAATCGACAATTCTCCGTACCATCGCGGGGATAGTTCCTGCGGCTCATGCGTCGGTTAAGTTCTGCGGCGAGGAGATATACGGACTTTCTCCCGATAAGATAGTTAAAAAAGGAATAACCCTTGTTCCCGAAGGAAGAAAGGTATTTTCGAACCTTACAGTTCTTGAAAATCTGAAAATAGGCGCATATCTGAGAAAAGACAATCTTCAGAAAGACATAGACTATGTTTATTCGCTGTTTCCCCGTCTCAAAGAAAGACACTGGCAACTTGCGGGGACTCTTTCGGGAGGCGAACAGCAGATGCTTGCAGTCGGCAGGGCACTGATGAGCCGTCCTAAACTCATTATGATGGACGAACCGTCGCTCGGTCTTGCACCGCTTGTCGTCAAGGATATTTTCAGTATCATAAAAACGATAAACGGGCAGGGGATAACCGTTCTTCTTATCGAGCAGAACGCAAACATGGCTCTGCAGATCGCCGATAAAGGCTATGTTCTCCAGAC
>CAKSQP010000080.1 GCA_934486965.1 uncultured Eubacteriales bacterium | reverse complement strand
TAAGGGAAAAGATCATCAAAAACTGACGACGGAGGACGATACTATGAAAAAGATTTTGCTGATACTTCTTGCGGCGGCAATGCTGTTTTCTCTTGCAGGCTGTCTCGGGATCGACGAAAACGATTCGGGAAGTATAGATTTCGATTATGAAGTGATCGATTTTGTCCGTCTCAAAGACTTTTCACCTAATGAGGAAAGCAATATCGTTATCACCAAAACGGTTCTTGAATATGAAAACTTCCTTGATTATATGAAGTTTTATATGCTTTCGGAAAACGGAAATTCTTCCGCTCCCGGACAGATAATCGACCCTGATTCGAAAAAATACACCGCTGATTTCTTTTCTTCGCACGACCTTGTTTTCATCTACACGGAAGACGAAAGAAACACGATAAACACCGTTACCGACGTTAAGTATTCTTCGGGTAAAGGCGAACTCTCGGTCGAACTTTCAAAAGCCGTTTCTCAGGCGGCTGACGGCGGTCCGAAATACAGGCTTATTCTTGTTTCCGTTCCGAAAACAGGGTTTACGTCTTCGGTTTTCAATGTCACGAGATTTGTTCAAACAAGTTCCGTTTCAAAAAGCGAAGTATATACAAACATATCCATCGTCACAGGCAAAACCGACGGCGCAATATATTCAACGGTCCAACTTTCCGACGGAAGTACCGAACGCCTTGTTTTCGATATCTCTTATGACGACGATCTTAAGATCGGAGACAGGATAATAACTGTTTGCAACACAATGTATTCCGACGGTAAAAATAATTTTTACTGCGACCCCGTCTATTTCAGAAAATACAGCGATAAAGCGGAAAATAACCTCTCTTTCGAGTCTTTCCTGTATCTTTATCCGGCGGAAGACAATACGAAAGTTACGGTTGCACTGAAACTTGACGGTATGCTGTTCGGTTCTTTCCCGAAAATGTCTTCCGATACATGGACGGTAACGGCGTCTGCCGACGGATTTTTCACGGATTCAACGGGCGCGGAATACGGAAACCTTTCCTGGTCGGGCTTCCTTAATACAAAATACGACCTTTCAACCGGATATTGCATTTCTCTTGACGACGTTCGGTCTTTCTTTACCGAAAAAGCCGCGGAGTTCGGACTTTCCGAAGACGAAAGCAAGGACTTTGTATCTTATTGGTCCAAGAAACTGCCGTCGAGCGCATACTATTATATTTCTCTTGCTTCCGACCCGAATTCTGCGGAAGTTACTTATGAGGTATCGGAAAAATCCGAATCGGCAAACAGGCTTTATGTAATTGCCGTACCCGTCGATCACCCGATAGATCTTTCCGTTCAGAAAGCGGCTCCTTTGGCTCTCAGAGCGGGTGCGGGACTTAAGATATCCGAATGGGGAGGAATTGTTCTTCCCGCCGATGTGTTTTCAAAAAGTAAATAATTTCATATAGTCATATCTAAGTTTTGTAACAAATACCATGTATTATGTATAAGAACGGAGGTGCGGAATGGAACAGTTCAGAAAGACGGTCGCCAAAAATATAGCGGAATTGCGCGTCGCAAACGGCTACACGCAGTTTGAACTCGGCGAAAAGATAAATTATTCGGATAAAGCCGTCTCAAAATGGGAAAGAGGAGAGTCTGTCCCCGACGCTTATGTTCTGAAAAAACTTGCGGGTATTTTCGAAGTTTCCGTCGATTACCTGCTTGAAGAACACCCCGACGACGCTAAAAAGCCGAAAGCACGGAACAAGTATAAGACAATTACTCAGATATCGTTTCTCGGAACGTACACTCTTGCATTTTTTGTCTTTATCGTACTTTGGCTCTGCGGAATAAACGAATGGCAGATATTTGTTTATGCGATCCCCGTTTCCATGATCGTTCTCATAGTCGAAAACGCGCTGTGGGGAAATCGGATATTGAGTTTTTTATATATTTCGGCGCTTGTCTGGGGAATAATCTCCGCGGTTTATGTGGCATTTCTGTCGTATAACTGGTGGCTGTTGTTTCTTCTCGGCATTCCGGCTGAAATCATTATATGGCTTTGCTTCAGGCTGAAATCGAGAAAAAGACGGAAATAAAATACGTCAACCGTAAGGAATTCTACTGTTTGTAGAATTCCTTTTTTTTGCGTAGAAAACGGAAAACCGATCGGCGAATTCGGAAAAATAACAGTATAATCCGACGGACGCACAGTAGGTGGACTTTTTGCGGCGGCTTCTGTAAAATAGAAATATAACGTCACACACGAAAGGAAAGAATTATGAGTAATTTTATTCTCAGTTGCTGTTCCGCCGTCGACCTTACAGCGGAATATCTTGAAGAAAGAAATATCAGTTGTCTTAAGATGCATTATTTTCTCGACGGTAAAAAAATGACCGACGATTTCGGAAAAACACTTTCAAACGCCGATTTTTACAAAGCGATGGAAAACGGTGCGGAAACAAAAACCACACAGTGCAATATCGATGAATACGAAGAATATTTCGTACCGATGCTCGAAGCGGGACATGATATTCTTCATGTTACGCTGTCTTCGGGGATTTCGGGGACATACAATTCCGCAAGAATAGCGGCGGAAGATCTTTCTGTAAAATATCCCGACAGAAAAATATTTGTCGTAGATTCTCTCGGCGCGTCTTCGGGCTACGGTCTTCTTATGGATAAAGCCGCGGATCTTCGCGATTCGGGTATGCCTATCGAAGATGTAAGAAACTGGATAATCGAAAACCGTCTCAAAGTAAATCACTGGTTTTTCTCCACCGACCTTACCTTTTATATAAAAGGCGGAAGAGTTTCCCGCACGGCGGGCGTTTTCGGAACAATACTCAAGATATGCCCGCTTCTTAATATGAATATAGAGGGAAAACTCATTCCGAGAAAGAAGATAAGAGGCAAGGCGGCTGTTATGAAAGCAATCGTCGACAGCATGGAAGCGACTGCGGAAAACGGACTCGACTATTCGGGTAAATGCTTTATGTGTAATTCCGCATGCCGTGAGGACGCCGAAAAAGTCGCCGCAATGATAAAAGAAAAATTCCCGAAGATAGACGGCGATATAAAGATATTCAACATAGGTTCTCTTATAGGCAGTCATTCCGGTCCGGGTACTGTCGCAGTCTTCTTTTTCGGTAAAGACAGAACAATATAGTTTCTTTTATGATAAAATATCGGATATGTTGATTCATATCCGATATTTTTTTTGCAAACTATGTTGAATTTTGGAAAAATTTGTGATATAATATCGGCGAAGTTGAAAACAATCAATCAAGAGGGCTGATATAATGAAACGGACTTTACTCGCCTTACTTCTGGTCGTTTCTGTATTTTATCTTTCTTCTGAAGCAAAAGCTTCGAACGGCCGTGTTCTGCCGAATAATATTGTGACGGAAGACTCTGAGAAATCTGCGGTCACCGTCCTTGCCGAAAGCGGCATCTCCGGCGATCTTGCAGAAAGTATTGCTGGAATTCTTGACGGCGACGGCGTTAAAAGTATAGACTTTGCAAGATATGAAACCGATTCCGACGGAAACGAAGTATTAAGAGTCTGGATAGAAACTTCATATTACGATTTTGTCATCTTCAACGGCGGAGTGGTATCCTGTACCGATTACAAGGGCAGATATGTTTCCGGTGACAGAGATCTTGCCGTAGAATACGAAAATCATAATAATCTTCTGAAATACAGATATCTCAGAGGAATTACCGATCCTATAAAGAGAGGGAATTCCGCGGCGGTCTATATGTTCAATCTTACTCCGGGAAGCGAATGTAAGATAAAAGTTATTTATGCTTCGGGCTCCGAAAGTAAAGCCAAAGGTCTTGAGCCCAAAACCGTAGCGGAGGACGGAACGGTATCGTGGGAATGGAAAGTCAGCAGTCGGACAGGCGCCGGAACCGCGACAATAATCGTCAGCGGCGACGACTTTTCATACAGTTACAAAATGGAGATCACGGAATAAATTTTACTTGACTTTCCGTTTATTTTCTGATATAATATCTCCTAACTAAAAAACGAAAGGATTGTCTTTTTTTGAACGTTTTAATTGAGGGTATTCTGAGCATTACATGGCAACAGATCGTAATGATAGTAATAGGCGGAATTCTTGTATTTCTCGCAATCAAAAAGGAAATGGAACCGTCTCTGCTTTTGCCGATAGGCTTTGGTGCGATATTGATAAATCTGCCGATGTCGGGCGCGAAAGACGTTATCGACTGGCTTTTCCATATAGGAATAGACGGTCACGAACTTATGCCCCTTATTCTTTTTATAGGTATAGGCGCGATGATAGATTTCGGACCTCTGCTTGTAAATCCCAAACTTATGATATTCGGGGCGGCGGCTCAGTTCGGTATTTTCTTTACTTTCGGACTTGCGTCTCTCTTCGGATTTTCCGTAAACGACGCGGCTTCCGTCGCTATAATCGGAGCGGCGGACGGACCTACTTCGATATTCGTCGCAAACGAACTCGGTTCGACCTATACTGCGGCGATAATGGTAGCGGCTTATTCGTATATGGCGCTCGTTCCTATAGTTCAGCCGCCCATTATAAAACTTTGTACGACTAAAAAAGAACGTCTTATAAGAATGACGACTCCGAACAGAACCGTTTCCAAAACAACGAAGATCATTTTCCCGATCGCTGTTACCGTGATCGTCGGACTTATTGCGCCGGACGCCGTCGCGCTTATCGGTTTTCTGATGTTCGGAAACCTTATCAGGGAATGCGGAGTTCTCAATTCGCTTTCCGATACGGCTCAGAATGTTCTTGCAAACCTTGTGACGATCTTCCTCGGAATAACGATCGCGTCGAGAATGACCGCGGAAGAATTTTTGCAGCCGACAACTTTGCTTATTATGTGTCTCGGACTTTTGGCGTTTGTTTTTGATACGATAGGCGGTGTAATGATTGCAAAAATCATGAACCTCTTCTGCAAAAACAAGGTAAACCCGATGATAGGCGCCGCAGGAATTTCGGCGTTCCCGATGTCCGCACGTGTCGTTCACAAAATGGGACTCGAAGAAGACGACCAGAACTTTTTGCTTATGCATTCAATAGGAGTTAATGTTTCGGGACAGATAGCATCGGTCATCGCAGGAGGACTTATTCTTGCGCTTGTTCGTCAGATCATCGCTTAACGGAGGTACGTAACAATGACGATTTCAGTTGAAAACTTTATGAACGCGCTTCCCGTAATAGGAAAGGGCTATCTCGGCGTTTTTATCGTGACTGCGGTCATAATCGCTTCGGTATATATTCTGAACGCCGTAACTTCAAAGAAAAAGTAGAAAAAGGGGAGAGCCCCGCTTTGATAGGCGGAGGTCTCTCCCTATTTATTTTCAGAAAATTCATAAATAACCTATTGCATTACGTCTGAAAATGTGGTATACTGTTATCCGTTACGGGGTATAGCGCAGCTGGTAGCGTGCTTGGTTCGGGACCAAGAGGCCTCGGGTTCAAATCCCGATACTCCGACCAAAAAATCGGCAAGCATCATCAGATGTTTGCCGATTTTTACTTTTTCACTATTAACTTTTCACTATATTTTAGGGGCATGATATTATGTTTTTAACAGGAAAACAACTCCGAAAAGTAAGACTTGTTACAGGTGCTTATATAGGAATAGGTGCTGTCGCCGTTTTTTCTTTTTTGATGTTCCTTATTTTAGGATCTTTTGAATTACCGTTGTTGATCATCGGTATTCTCTGTTTGGCTTTCAGCTATCCTGTCTACAAAATCACTAAATTTTCAGCCGGAAAGGGAAAACTTATCAATTCCGGCAACAATCTAATATACAGGCAGCTTTGGCCGGAAGAATTTATCAATTTATATAATGAAGCTCGGAATGATCCCGAAAATGTTTATTCTGTTCCTGATTTTGATGTTCTTCGCCTTTTGCTGACGGCATATTCGGCTTTGGGAGACAAGGAAAACGAACTGAAAATCGTCGATGAACTTTATTCCTTTGCTCCCGCAGAAAAGAAAAGTTTGGCGAAGCTGTGCAAATGTTCGGTGCTGTACGGCTGCGGAAGAACGGAAGAAGCCGAAGAGATTATCAAACAGATTCAATCGGAAAAACTTGATATGATGTCTAAAAGTTTTCTCGATCTTCTGTTAAATACCGACAGAGCCATGGCTTTGGGAGACTACAATGCCGCAGAACTTTGTTACAGACAAAAGCTTCAGACGAAATTTCCGAAACTTACCCCTCTCGTTCTTGTGGTTTTCCATTTTGAAATTGCCGAAATATGTTATAAAACCGACAGAGTCGAAGAAGCAAAAGAA
The DNA here is from genome assembly GCA_934486965.1 of uncultured Eubacteriales bacterium. Lineage (GTDB taxonomy): Bacteria > Bacillota > Clostridia > Oscillospirales > UBA644 > Geddesella. The sequence continues at coordinate 680 of CAKSQP010000080.1, read as the reverse complement.
CATTATATGTATTGCGTTGAAAACGGCGGCAGAACAATATATAAAACAAAAGCCGAAGAGATGCTGAGCCGATTATAAAATTATGAAAATATTATATATTTTTTTTGTTTTATATTTACATTTTATAATCAGCGTTATATACTTTAAGCAGAACAGTTTTCAGGTGGGTATATGAAGAAGAAATTTATTTTGTTTTTTTTCTTTATATTGATAATGTCTTTCGGCGTTTTCAATATATTCGCAGAAGGTTCAGGAGAACCTTCTATAACAGTATCTTCGGCTGAAGGCAAACGCGGTGATACTGTTTCTGTTTCCGTTTCAATAGAAAATAATCCGGGAATATCTACGGCAAGACTTGCGGTTTATTACGATGACGGACTTACTCTTGTAAAGGCAACCGACTCAGGTCTTCTTGCCGACGGGGTATTCGGAGGCGATTTTTCTGAAAATCCTTATTATCTGACTTGGGATGATTCTGTTTCAGATAAAGATAACGCAAAAAACGGAGTTATTGCAACTCTCGAATTCAGAATAAATGCCGACGCTGCTCCTGGAGAACACGAAATAGCTATCGGATATGCTCCCGACGATATTTATAATCTTGATTTTGAAAATATAAGAAGTGTTCTTCTTTCTCACGGCGTAACTTCTGCAGACGGTGTTCTTGCAGATCTCGGAGT
>CAKSQP010000079.1 GCA_934486965.1 uncultured Eubacteriales bacterium | reverse complement strand
GTCCTGCTGTCCGACGGAAAGGTGATAGAAAGCTTCACCTTCGGCGAGATACTGCCCCTGTCCTTCAGAAAAGAGAAGCTCCTTTGATTTTGCCGCGCTTATTATATTTATCATATTTTTCGGGCGTTTTTTTCAAAAAAGCGGCATAAGATATTGACAAATCGCCTCCCGTATGGTATTATAATTAAGCGCGTTTGAGATCCATTAGCTCAGCTGGCAGAGCATTTGACTTTTAATCAAAGGGTCCGGAGTTCGAATCTCCGATGGATCACCACAGCAATATTAAACAAAGCCCTCAAGAAGTCTTCTTTCTTGGGGGCTTTGGCTTTACGAAATACTTGCGCTGATAAGTGAATATTTTTTATGAGACGATACTGCGTTCCGGGCGGTATCGTCTTTTTTTATTTTAACATGCTTTCCAACACTTCTTCGAAAGAAACAGAAATGAATTTGGAGTTATGAATGGAACAGTATTCGTCGCAGTATCTGTCAAAGTCGCCGGGCGGTTTTCTGTTGATCCACCCGATAAAGCGTGTCCGAATTTTATCGGTAGCGGTATAACCGTACAGCGGACTCTTATTGAATTGGTTGTACTCCCTGCGCATATCATTCGGCAGCACAATATTCGTAACAATGCCGATTTGCGTTTCTTCACGGGTCAGACCGATTGTTGCCGAAGCGTATGGTTCAACATTGCTTTGAATAAAGTCCGCAATATGCTGTTTACTGCTGTCGGTCCGATTGATACGAATTCTTCCTGCCTGAGTTCCGATTTTTTCGACAGCCGAAATAATATATACCCTGCTCTTTATATACGGTATGGGATCTATGCATATTTCCACATTATATTTCAATTTCCCGGCAGGCTGACTTTTATACTTTTCTGTTTGAATTCTGTGCCGGGCGTTTTTAATTTGTCTGACTATTCTCTGGCTTGTACGGCTGCTGCCCAATTCCAATTCTTTTTGCAGCATATCGGCACTGCACTTTTTATCGGACTCTGTTAAAAACCATATTGCCAATAACCATTTATTCAATGCAATATGCGAATCCTGAAAAGCCGTGCCAGAGGTAACCGACATTTTATAACTGCATTTCTTGCATTTATATTTAGATTCTCCTGTTTTCCACGCTTCTGTAGAATGGCAGCGCGGACAAACAAATCCGTGCTTCCATCGTGTATTCGCAAGATACTCTCGACACTGCCGGTCAGTAACGAGAGTATTTTTTATTGTCGCTAAGTCCAAATCCATCACGCTCCCTTGCTCTATTATAGTATCATACCCGTTTAGTTCCGTCAAGTGCATTATTATTTAATGTTCGTTGTAGAAATCGCGCAAAAAAATTATGTGCAGAGAGGAGTTAAACACTATGCGCGATTTTACAATTTCATCCGAGTTGGCAAAACAATTTGCCTATGATTGCTTCGATGTGATCATCAGGGACATCCGTGAATCCGAGCAGATATCAAGAGATGAAGCAGACGAGACAGAAACTGCCGGCAAAGAAAAATCTGTTGCCTGAACAATTTGAAAGGAGGATCAGAACATGAAAATCGAAGAATTCTTAAGTTATCTGAAAAATGTAAAGAGGGTGAGAGAAAATGAGTATATGGCGCTTTGCCCGGCGCACAATGACAAAAAGCCAAGTTTATCTGTGGGATTGTCAGAAAACAAAAAACAAATACTGCTGCATTGCTATGCGGGCTGTTCTGCGGAAGATATTTTAAATGCTGTGGGTTTGAAGAAAAAAGATTTATATGATAACAAGGGAGATTTTATTATGAATAAGACAAGCTATACATATTACAACGCTGACGGCACGGTAGCCTACACCAAAACAAGAATTGATAATGCAGACAAAACAAAGCAGTTCTATTTTGAACAGCCGAACGGCAAAAGAAATTTGCAGGGAGTCAATCGGGTTCCGTATAATCTTCCTGCGGTACTAAACGCACAAACAGTATATTTTGTAGAGGGTGAGAAATGTGCCGACGCAGTTATCAAACAGGGATTTGTTGCCACTACGCTTGATAACGGTGCGAACAGTAAATGGTTGTCGGAATATACTGATTATTTTAAAAATAAGAATGTCATCATCATTCCGGATAACGACACTCCCGGCATGGATTACGCAAAGAAAGTCTTGCAGAACGTTCCCACCGCGCGAATCGTAAAATTGCCCGATTTGCCGCCCAAGGGTGATATTTACGATTGGCTTGTTATGGGACATACCGTGACAGAGGTTGACAAACTTCCGACCTGTGAAATCATCGAAGATGCTCCTGCATCAATCCATAGCGATACTGTGAGTGCAGGAGACTTCAAGAATGAAACACAGGCGGAAACTATTATTCGACTTGTTGAAGAAAAGGGCACCGTCCTGTTTCACGATACGGCCAAAGACCCTTATGCAGCCATTATGATGGATGGACATCGTGAAGTGTGGGCAATCGACAACGGAGATTTTAATATTTGGCTTAATAGCCTGTATTATTCTGCCGAAAAAAGGCCCGCTAAAAAGGATAGTCTTTCACAGGCGAAAGAAGTGCTGAAAGCGAAGGCTGTCTTTGAAAATACAAAGGCTATTCCGCTTGATACCCGGGTAATGCAGTCGGATAACGCCTTCTGGTATAATCTGAGTAACGACGATTGGAGCGCCGTCAAAATCACAAATGAAGGCTGGACAACCGTTGATAATCCCCCGATTCTGTTCAGACGTTTCCGACATCAAAACAGTCAAGTACATCCGAGTGCGGAGGGCGATATCAAGCGTATTCTGAAATACATCAATTTACAGGAAAACCACACGCTGTTTTTGTGTTGGCTAGTGTGCTGCTTCGTTCCGAACATTCCTCACGCCATGCCGATTTTCTTCGGTGAAAAAGGCGCGGCAAAAACCACTGCCTGCACGTTGCTGAAAAAACTGATAGACCCGTCGGCATTGGAAACATTGACAATTCAAAGAAATCCTCGCTCGTTAGCGGTAAACTTACAGCAGCATTGGTTTCTGCCTTTCGACAATGTTTCCCGCATTGATGAGGAAACAAGTGATACACTTTGTCGTGCGATTACAGGCGGCGGAATTCAGCAGAGAAAACTTTTTACAGACTCCGATGACTACATTTTTACATTTCAAAAGTGTTTGGCGCTTAACGGAATAAACAATGTAGCCAATCGCCCCGACTTGCTTGATCGGGCTATACTGATTGAACTCTGCCGCATTAAAGAAAGCAACCGTCGGGAACTCACGGACCTTATGGCTGACTTTGAAAAGGACTTGCCCTGTATTTTAGGCGGTATCTTTGATACCCTGTCAAAAGCAATGCGCATTTACCCGACAGTAAAACTTGACAAGCTGCCCCGTATGGCGGATTTTGCCCGTTGGGGATATGCTGTCGGTGAAGCGCTCGGCGGGCTCGGCAGCGAATTCCTTGAGCAGTATCATGCAAATCAAGGCAAGAGAAATATCGAGATTTTAAATGCCGATATCGTTGCTACATTGGCGGTTGCCTTTATGGAAAGACAAACCCGAATGGTCGGGGTTGATTTCCGAACTGTATCATCAGTTGTCGGAAATGGCTTCGCGGTACGGTATCAATAACAAAGGTAAGGAGTTTCCTCCCGCACCAAATGTGCTGTCCCGCAGACTGAACGGATTGAAAAGTAATCTACAGGAAGCAGGCATTTCATTTCGGACTATATCCAAAACGAACGGCACAGAGATCGTTCTGAAAAATGAAAAAATACCTCCAGTATCGTCATACTGTCATTACGCAGTCCGATTTGACGGAGTTCATCCGCCTGTCCGCATGACTGAGAATACCGAGGATGACACAGACGCGGATGATGTTGTCTTTTAATGGAGATATGACGATTATGACGGTATTTTTAATACTCCGATCAATGTCATAGCCAAAGCAAAAGCCATTGGAACTGCAAAAGCGGTTTCAATGGCTTTCTTTATATATAAACGCCGTTCAGAGTACCGACGCAATATCCATAACGCTGTAGACCGAATCTCCGATGGTGAACTGCGCCGCGCCGTCCTCGGTTTCCTCAAATGAAATGTCATACCCTTGCAGTTCATCGATCTGCATAAGAAGCTGGGCAACCTCGTCAGGCGTGAACACGCAGCTGCTCGTGCGAATGCTTCTTGCCGCTTTAACCGAATTTCTGAATCTTTTCATATCGTATCCTCCTTGAATAAAACACAGTGTTGTTCTGTATCATCAATAAGCACGGAACAAAACTGTTTTCATCCAAGTCAGATGGCACCCTCTGCGAAAACCGCGCCAAACGTTTTAACCGCTTTTCGGCGTCGGGTACAGCAAACAGAACGTTTTTTGTGCTTCAATATTATATAAGGTTAAACATTGACACAGCCGATTCTCAGGCGCAGCATGGCGGGGTTATCTCTGTATATATAAAATAAGGGAGAGCCGCCGCTCTCCCCGAATCTTCCATGTATCGCCCGGTTTGCGGCTGGATACTCAGTTACTTTCTATCCCGAGCAGAATATCAACCGCCTGCTGTACCTCTGTTTTGCTTCGGTACGCCTGTATGACCTTTCTTTCCCTGTCGCTTAAATCATCCGCCGACAAATGTACATCCAAAAGATTGCTGGGCGGCACATTCAGTGCGCGGCAGATATCGGCTAAGATATCCGCGTCGGGACGGTTGATTCCCTGCTCCCAGTTCGACACTCTGCTCTTGGTAACGTTTATTTTATCAGCCAACTGCTCCTGTGTCAGTCCGCTTTCTTTGCGGTACATACGAATTCTGCTGCCGATCTCATATTTCAAGAAAATCACCTCGCTATAACAATAGTATACACGAAAATAAAGAAAAAGCAAGGGCAAAATCAAGAAATTCTGTACTTTTCTATTGACTTCACAGCATTACTGTGATATTATATATCAAAGTACAGTAATCCTGTATTTGTGGAGGTGCAACTATGGAAGTTTATAAAAAAGTACGGGCTTACATAGAGGAAAACGGCTATAAGCAGTTAGCGGTGGCGCAGAGGGCGGGCATATCCAAGGTGACCTTCAATGCCATGATGAACGGCAAGCGGACAATGTATGCGGATGATCTGCGCGCCATTTGTCTTGCGCTGAATGTCAGCCCCGAACTGTTTATCGAAGTACATAAAAGCTGCTGAATAAAAAGGCGAGGTGATTTTCTTGAAAGACATGGAAACGGTCGCAAACGCCGTCCTGCTCATGGATAAACAGCTACGCGAGGAATTGTTTATCCGGGACGGCAAAATCCAAACGAAAAAGCTGTGGGAGAATACCTACATCAAAAAACAGCTTGACAAACGAAGGGACGGCGGCGACTTTACGGTCAGCGACCATATCCGCGGAATGGTTTATTCCATGCTGACATCGGGCGCGGCGTGGAATCGGTTGGAGCCGCATATCGACACGGCGACAGGGCAAATCCCGGTCATTGATGATATTTTTTATCAGTATGATGTAAATGCCTTACTGAACGCCGCCCCGGCAGTCTTGGTCGGTCGGGTCAAGGAACATCGGCTCGGAACGCAGTATCTGACAAATCAGATAAGCGCGCTTATCGGCGTGAACATCGGCAAACTGCTCGCCATCGAAAAAGAGTACGGCAGCGTGGATCATTTCTATCAGAGCCTTGCAGACAAAAACGATAATTTAAAAACACTTTTAAGAGAACTGGCAACGGCAGGAAAACCATATAAGTTGGCTCAACTCGGCGAAGCTTTAACAGCGGAGTATTTAAAAAATGTCGGATATGATATAGGCAAGCCCGACAGCTTTTTTATGAAGGATGGTGCAGGACATTTTTACGGTCATGCCGATGTCAGCTGTAAAATTGCCGAAAAAATACTTGAAAGATTGCGTTTCAGCAAGAAAATTAAAGACGAGGTATTGTTTTTAATCGAAAATCATGGTATAGTTATTAACGATGATATTCGCAGTATAAGAAGGGGTGTTGCACGTTACGGTGCAGAACGTTTTCTTAAACTGATAAAGGTGCATTATTACGACACCTGCGGAAAATCACCTTCATATTTCGGCGAAAAAGCGCTTTTTGACAGCATCGAAAAGCATACGAGGGAGTTTCTTCAAAATGAACCGCCTATGAGCCTTAAACAGCTTAAAGTCAACGGTTCCGACATTTCACGGCTTGGCTTTACGGGAAAAGAAATCGGGAAGGCTCTCAATTTCCTGCTTGAACAGGTTGTAAACGGAAATTGCGAAAATGATAAGGATAGCCTTTTGGCTTTGATAGAAAATAATTATTTGTAAACGGAAAGGATTAAGAGTATGTCTGCTACCGATATTGGAATTGATTTAGGCACGGCGAATGTTATAATTACGCTTGGAAACAAGGGCATCGTTGTCAACGAGCCGTCTGTTGTTGCTTATGATAAAAAGAAGCACTGTGTTCTTGCCGTAGGAAACGAAGCGTACAAAATGATAGGCAGAACGCCCGAATATATTGTTGCGGTAAAACCGCTCAAAGACGGTGTTATCTCTGATAATGAGATGACGGAAGCAATGATAATCGAATTTATCAGAAAGGTTATCGGACGAATTGTTAAGCCGAGAATTATTCTTTGCGTCCCTTCGTCTGTTACCGATGTCGAAAACAGAGCAGTAGTTGAGGCTGCGCTTTGTGCCGGCGCAAGAAAGGTATTTATTATAGAAGAACCTATTGCCGCACTGCTTGGTGCAGGTATTGATATTTCAAAGCCTAACGGCACAATGGTTGTCGATGTCGGCGGAGGAACCGCTGATATTGCGGTTGTTTCGTTCAACGGCATTGTAAAAAGCTGTTCGCTTAAGATGGCAGGTAATAAGTTTGATGCCGCCATCATAAGAGGCGTTACGATGAAATATAAAATACTTATCGGTGAAAAGACGGCAGAGCAAGCAAAAAAAGAAATCGCCAACGTATATGATCCGACAGGCGA
>CAKSQP010000078.1 GCA_934486965.1 uncultured Eubacteriales bacterium | reverse complement strand
GCTTGATATCGACCTCAACGCAGTTCCCAAGAAATACGAAGGACTTGACGGCACCGAACTTGCGATAAGCGAATCGCAGGAAAGAATGGCTGTCGTCGTCGAAAATAAAGACGTTTTGCGTTTCCTTGAAATTGCAAAAAGCGAGAATTTGCAGGCGGTTCCCGTCGCAAAGGTAAAAAGCGAACCGCGGCTCACAATGACGTGGAACGGCAAAAAGATATGCGATATCAGCCGCGAATTCTTAAATTCCAACGGCGCAGAAAAGCATATCGACGTTAAAGTCGCCGCTCCCCAGATAAAAGAAAAAGAAATTTCCGGTTCCTTTACCGAAAATATGAAAAAACTTGCGTCCGACCTCAATATCTGCTCGAAACGCGGGCTTTCCGAACGTTTCGATTCGACGATAGGCGCAGGCTCGGTTCTCATGCCGTTCGGCGGAAAATATCAGCTTACTCCCGTGCAGGCAATGGTCCAGAAAGTCTCGGTCGAGAAAAAAGATACCGACACCTGTTCTCTTATGGCGTGGGGCTACAACCCGTTTATCACCTCCGAAAGCCCTTATCACGGCGCGTATCTTGCGGTCGTCGAATCGGTCTCCAAACTGATTGCGACAGGCTCCGATTTTAACGATGTTTACCTTACTTTTCAGGAATATTTCGAAAAACTCGGCAGAGACGAAAAGCGCTGGGGCAAACCTCTTGCGGCGCTTCTCGGCGCGTTTGAGGCGCAGAAAAATCTCGGGATAGGCGCTGTCGGCGGAAAAGACTCGATGAGCGGCTCGTTCGAAAACCTCGACGTTCCTCCGACTCTCGTTTCCTTTGCCGTAACGACCGATAAAATAAAGAATATAATTTCTCCCGAATTCAAAAAGGCAGGGGACGGGGTCTATCTTATAAAGCCCGAAACCGATAAGAACGGACTTCCCGAAACGAAGTCCCTCCTTTCCGTTTTTGACAGGGTCTCTTCTCTCGTAAGAAACGGAAAAGCCGTCGCGTGCTATACTCCGACTCTCGGCGGCATTGCCGAGGCGGTAATGAAGATGTGCTTCGGAAATATGCTCGGTTTTGACTATTCGGTTTCCGACCTTAAAACGATTTTCGGCTGTTTATACGGTTCGTTTATTATAGAAACCGCGGAAAAACCCGAAAACGCCGAACTTATAGGCTACGTTACCGATAAAAAGGAAATTTCCTGCGGCGGAGAAAAAATTTCGCTTACCTCCGTTCTTTCCGATTACGAAAACAAACTCGAAAGCGTTTATACCTGCAATATTCCCGACGAAAAGGGAACTTTCGAAACGTTTTCCTATTCTGCGACCGAAAGGAAAGCGCCTGCGATAAAGGCGGCAAAACCGAAAGTCATAATTCCCGTTTTCCCCGGTACAAACTGCGAATTCGACAGTGCGAAAGCCGTAGACCGCGCGGGCGGCGAAGCGGAAATATTCGTTATCAATAACCTGTCGGCTGATGGTATAAACGAATCGGTCTCCAGTCTTGCAACCAAAATTTCCGAAAGCCAGATGATATTCTTACCCGGAGGATTTTCCGGCGGCGACGAACCCGACGGCAGCGGAAAGTTTATCACCGCGTTTTTCAGAAATGCCGAGATAAAAGAAAAGGTCTCCGATCTTCTTGAAAACCGCGACGGACTTATCTGCGGTATCTGCAACGGTTTTCAGGCGCTTATAAAACTCGGTCTCGTGCCCTACGGCAAAATTATCGACACCGACGAAAACTGCCCGACGCTTACCTATAACACGATAGCGCGCCACCAATCGAAAATCGTCAGAACGCGGGTCGCGTCGAATAAATCTCCGTGGCTTGCTTTGACCGAGGTCGGCGACGTTTACTCTGTTCCCGTTTCCCACGGCGAAGGCAGATTTCTTGCGAGCGAGGCTCTTATCCGAAAACTTGCTAAAAACGGTCAGATAGCAACTCAGTACGTCGATTTTGACGGAAACGCAACGGGCGACGTCCGCTTCAATCCGAACGGCTCGATGTTCGCAATAGAGGGGATCACTTCTCCCGACGGCAGGGTCTTCGGAAAAATGGGACACAGCGAAAGGACCGGAGAAGGTCTTTACAAAAACGTTCCGGGAAATTACGATATAAAAATGTTTGAAGCGGCTGTCCGCTACTTCAAGTAAGGGGGATTTTGATGAAATATTTATCAGATATAGAAATAGCGCAGGCTACCGAAATGCAGCCGATAACCGAGGTCGCAAAAACCGCGGGTATCGACGAAAAATATGTCGAAAGATACGGTAATTACAAGGCAAAAATCGACCTTTCGATAATGAACGAAGAAAGAAAAGACGGCAAACTTATCTTAGTCACCGCCATAACCCCGACCCCTGCGGGCGAGGGAAAAACGACGACGACGATAGGGCTTGCCGACGGTCTTAAAAGAATAGGCAAAAATGTTGTCGTTGCTCTCCGCGAACCGTCTCTCGGTCCCGTTTTCGGTGTCAAAGGCGGTGCTGCGGGCGGCGGATATGCTCAGGTCGTTCCGATGGAGGATATAAACCTGCATTTTACGGGCGATTTCCACGCGATAGGAGCAGCCAACAACCTGCTTGCCGCAATGCTCGATAACCATATAAAACAAGGTAACGAACTCGGGATCGATCCGAGAAAAATAACATGGAAACGCTGCGTCGATATGAACGACAGACAACTCCGTTTTATCGTCGACGGTCTCGGCGGTGAAGTGAACGGTATGCCCCGCGAAGACGGCTTTGATATTACCGTCGCTTCCGAAATCATGGCTGTTCTCTGCCTTTCGACCTCGATAACCGACCTTAAAACAAGACTTTCGAAAATTATCGTCGGCTATACATTCGACGGAAAGCCCGTAACCTGTGCCGATATCAAGGCTCAGGGAGCAATGACCGCTCTTCTCAAAGACGCGTTAAAACCGAATCTCGTTCAGACTCTTGAACATACTCCCGCGCTTGTCCACGGAGGTCCTTTTGCGAATATCGCCCACGGCTGCAACTCCGTCACAGCGACCCGCCTTGCCTTAAAACTCGGCGATTACGCCGTTACCGAGGCGGGATTCGGAGCGGATCTCGGAGCGGAAAAATTCCTTGATATCAAATGCCGAATGGCTGATCTTACTCCGTCCGCAGTCGTTGTTGTCGGAACCGTCAGGGCGCTTAAAATGCACGGCGGAAAAGCCAAAACCGAACTTGCGGAAGAGGATATCCCCGCTCTTGAAAGGGGAATACCCAATCTTCTCCGTCACGTTTCGAATATCAAAAACGTTTATAAACTTCCTTGCGTCGTCGCGATAAACCGTTTCCCGACCGATACCGACGCCGAAATTGACTTCATTATCAAAAAATGCCGTGAACTCGGCGTAAACACCGTGCTTTCGACCGTATGGGCGGAGGGCGGAAAAGGCGGCGAAGAGCTTGCCCGCGAAGTCGTAAGGCTCTGCGAAGAGGAAAAAGGCGACTTTACTTTCTCTTATGAGCTTAACACCTCGATTGAAGAGAAAATAGAGGCTGTTGTAAAGAAAATCTATGGCGGAAACGGAATATCCGTTCTGCCTGCGGCAAAAAAACAGATAGAAACGCTCGAAAAACTCGGATTTTCCTCTCTTCCCGTATGTATCGCCAAAACGCAGTACAGCTTTTCGGACAACCCGTCGCTTTTGGGTGCTCCCGAAAACTTTACCGTGACCGTTAAAAACGTTAAGATATCCGCAGGTGCAGGCTTTATAGTCGTGCTTACGGGCGACATCTTAACAATGCCCGGACTTCCGAAATCTCCTGCCGCCGAACGAATCGACGTCGACGAAAACGGAAAAATCACCGGACTGTTTTAATCTGAAATTCAAAAAATCAAGCCGAGAATTTTCTCGGCTTATTTTTTTATATAAAATATTGAAAACATCATATTTTTACCTTGAAAAATCATATTATTTTATCTAAAATTAAAACTATGAAGTATTTTACTTTTACAGTAAAAGTTTTGAACAATATAAACATAGTTTTCCACCGTTTTGACCGAGAAATCCACATTCCGAAAACCGTCGTTTACCGCGATATTGACTTTGCGACAGAAATATTGTATAATAATATATAATAGATAAATACGGTTTGAAATGGTGGATAATATGGCAAAAGCAAAATACGACGACAGCAGTATAAAGACCTTAAAAGGTGCCGACAGAGTAAGAAAACGTCCGTCCGTAATTTTCGGTTCGGACGATATCGTCGGCTGCTGTCATTCCTTTTTTGAAATTCTCTCAAACTCGATAGACGAATTCAAGGAAGGACACGGCGACAAAATAATCGTTTCTTATTTCAAGGACGGTTCGGTCGAAGTTCAGGATTTCGGAAGAGGAATTCCCGTCGACTATAACGAAAAGGAAAAAGCCTATAACTGGGAACTTCTTTTCTGCGAGATGTACGCCGGAGGAAAATACGGAGACACTTACGAATTTTCTCTCGGTCTTAACGGTCTCGGCCTTTGCGCGACGCAGTACGCCTCCGAATATATGGACGCCGAAATTTATAACGGCAAAAACCGTTACGAACTGCATTTCAAAAAGGGAAAACCCGTTGAAAAGGATAAGGAAAAGCAACTCGGCAAGACCGAAATGAAACATAAGAGCGGGACGAGGATACGCTGGAAACCCGACCTCGAAGTTTTCACCGATATAAAAATGACCCTCGAATATTTCGAGGACGTCTTGAAAAAACAGGCTATCTGCAACAGCGGGCTTACGATAGTCTTGAAGTATCAGAATATCGACGGCAGTGTTACCGAAGAAAATTTCTATTACGAAAACGGAATTTCCGACTATCTTTCGGAAATTGTCGGGACGGAAACGCTTACCCTGCCGCAGGTCTGGAACGCCGAAAGAGTAGGCCGCGACCGTGCGGATAAGGACGACTACCGCGTAATTCTGAATGTCGCTTTTTGCTTTACGAATAAATATCCCTTTATCGAATATTACCATAACTCAAGTTTTCTCGAATACGGCGGTTCGCCCGACAAAGCCGTCAAAAACGCTTTTGTTTCGGCAATCGACGCCTATATTAAATCTTCGGGAAAATACAATAAAAACGAAAGCAAGATAGCCTTCACCGACGTTGAAGACAGCCTTGCTCTTGTTTCGAATTCCTATTCGACCCAGACTTCTTACGAAAACCAGACGAAAAAATCCATAAACAACAAATTTATTCAAGACGCGATGACCGAATTCTTAAAACACCGTCTTGAAGTCTATTTTATCGAAAACAAAGAAGAAGCCGAGAAGATAGCGAATCAGGTTCTGGTCAATAAACGCAGCCGCGAGAACGCCGAGAAAACGCGTCAGTCGTTAAAAAAGAAACTCGTTGCCGAAGTCGACATAACGAACCGTATCGAAAAATACGTTGCCTGCCGCTCGAAAGACTCTTCGATAAGAGAACTTTACATCGTTGAGGGCGACTCTGCCGTCGGCTCCGTAAAACAGGCGAGAGACGCCGAATTTCAGGCGATAATGCCGGTAAGAGGTAAAATTCTCAACTGCTTAAAGGCGGATTTCAACCAGATACTTAACAGCGAGATAATAACGAATATCGTCAAAATTCTCGGCTGCGGAGTCGAAATGAAGACCCGCGGAAAGAGTTTTTCGGAATTCAATCTGCAAAACCTCAAATTTTCGAAAATAATAATCTGCACCGATGCCGACGTCGACGGTTATCAGATAAGAACGCTTATTCTTACGATGATATACCGCCTTATGCCGACTTTGTTGCAGGAAAACAAGGTCTTTATCGCGGAATCTCCGCTTTATGAAATAACGAATAAAGACAAGACCTATTTTGCTTATACCGACAGGGAAAAAGCCGAGATAACCGCAAAACTCGACGGCAAAATTTCGGTCCAGCGTTCAAAGGGTCTCGGCGAAAACGAACCCGATATGATGAAACTTACGACAATGGACCCGAAGACGCGCAAATTGCTTCTTGTAACGCCCGAGGACGCCGAAAAGACCGCACTGTATTTCGACGTGCTGCTAGGCAACAATCTTCAGGCAAGAAAAGAGTTTATCGCCGAAAAAGGCAACTACTATCTTGAACTTGCCGATATTTCTTAAGGGAGGGGAAAAAGTATGGAATACAGTCAGAAACCGATAACGCAGACTCTTGAAGAAAACTATATGCCGTATGCGATGAGCGTTATCGTCTCCCGTGCTATCCCCGAAATCGACGGTTTCAAGCCCTCCCACCGCAAGCTGCTTTATACAATGTATAAAATGGGGCTTATAAACGGAGCGAAAACCAAGTCCGCAAACATCGTCGGTCAGACGATGCGCCTTAACCCCCACGGAGACGCCGCAATATACGAAACGATGGTCCGTCTCACCCGAGGTCACGACGCTCTTCTTCACCCGTTCATAGATTCGAAAGGTAACTTCGGAAAACATTTTTCGAGGGATATGGCGTTCGCCGCGTCAAGATATACCGAGGCGAAACTCGACGCGTTCTGCAAGGAAATTTTCGCCGATATAGATAAAGACGTCGTCGATTTTGTCGATAACTACGACTCCACGACAAAAGAACCCGAACTTCTTCCCGTAACTTTTCCGAATATCCTCGTTTCCCCGAATCAGGGAATTGCGGTCGGTATGGCGTCCAATATCTGCTCCTTTAACCTTGAGGAGATCTGCCGTACGACAGCCGAACTTATAAAAAACAAGGACCACGACCTTCTGCTTACGCTTATTGCTCCCGATTTCACGACGGGCGCGGATATCATTTACGACGCCGATCAGATACGCGCAATTTACGAAAAGGGCGTCGGCAGTTTCAAACTCCGCAGTAAATATACTTACGACAGAAAAAACAACTGCATAGAAGTTTACGAAATTCCCTATTCGACGACTGTCGAAGCGATAATAGACAAGATAGCCGACCTCATAAAAGCCGGTAAAATAAAGGAAATTTCCGACGTCAGGGACGAGACCGACTTCGACGGTATGAAAATAACAATCGACCTCAAACGCGGAACCGACGCCGACAAACTCATGCAG
>CAKSQP010000077.1 GCA_934486965.1 uncultured Eubacteriales bacterium | reverse complement strand
GCTGACGGCGGTTTCCTCCTGCACGTCGGCTTTGACAGAAACGCTGATCCCTTCATTCTGCGCTTTGTTATAAAAACTGCTGAGTATTGCATTTACCGTCACATTGGGACAAAACTCCACGGGCCTTGCGGCGTCCAGACTGTCATTATACTGTTCTATGTAGCGCAGAGCCTCGTCGGTCTCTCCTTTTCGGAGCATGGCGGCAATATTCTGATTGTGATGTCGGAAATCGTGCCGAACGGTTTTTGCTGACAGTTCGTTTTCTTTTGCGGTTTTAAGTTGTCCCTGCAAATACTTCATATTCTCTTCGATAAGACCCATTCTGTTTTCCTTTATCATATAACGGATCATACCGAAAATTACCCACAGTACCGCAAAATAAATCAGAACGGTGGCGGCAAACAGAACGCTGTACCACGCCCTGAAATCGTTTTTCATTGTATAAATAAAGCAGAATATCGAAAATACGATAAGAAACAGCAGGGAAACCAGAGAGATAGAATGCCAGATTTTTTTGTTTGAACCGGGGACCTCCCTCATTGCAGGGCGCAAAAAAGAGATATACGCCCATATTGCAGGCAGATATAACAGGGCCCGTATTACCGTTTTCGCGTACACTGCGGCGGCACTGTATTCATCTGAGAACCAGATACTGCTGATCATTGCTGAGGTGCAGAAAAAAATGCAGAAAATCGATGAATAGGTGAGAAACAGAAACACTTTTTTACAGGTCGTGTCCGTCGAAGTCGCCATAAAAATAACAAACGACACCAATAGCGTACTTACAAACGTGATCAGAGCCGCCTGTGAAGAGTGAATGTCGAAAAGCACACGGGAAACAAACATCGAAAGGCAGACAAATACGGTTAAAAACACGGCATAGATCGAAACAGTCTTTTTTACGGAATATTTTCGTTCGGTCATAACGGCAAAGCAAATGATATGCATAAGTACCGTAAGAGTTAAAGACACAATCTGCCGCGTCATTTTCCCGTCGCCTCCCTTGTATAAAAATCAAAATACTGTTTTTTCAGTTCTCCTCTCAGCCGTCGCGGAACGGGTATCCTATCCCCGTTTGACATTTCAAGAGTTGTTTCGAGCAGGCTTTGCACACATCGCAGGTTTACTATGTAAGACGCTCCGACCGCCGCAAAACCGCTTGCCGACTGAAATGTATTTTTAAGTTCCGTAAGAGTCGCGTGCGTTTTCAGACACTTGCCGGATCGCATATATATCTCAACACTGTGATTCTTTGCTTCCGCATACAGAACATCATACAAATCGATACGGCGAACCGCCTTTCCGCACGAAACAGTGATATATAAGCGGTTACGCCTCTTTTCTATAACTCTGTCGAGCGCGTCTGTCAGACGATGTTCGGTATACGGCTTTGTAAGATAGTCGACCGCGTGAAGGGCAAACGCTTCTACCGCAAAATCGGAACTTGTCGTCAGAAAGATAATGTCGGTATCCTCTTCGCTTTTACCGAGAATTTCGCGTGCGACCTCGGTACCGAGGATTCCAGGCATACAAATATCCAGAAGCGCGATATCGGGAACGCCGCTTTTGTCCATCTCTTCCAACATATCGAAAGGATTCAAAAAGCATTTTACGGCAAGAGACTGTTCGGAATGTGCAGAGGCATATCCCGAAACTATCCGCCGAATATTTTCAAGTTCGCTTTTACTGTCGTCGCATATCATAATGTTCATAACAAAATCCCTCTTCGGAATGATATCCACTTAAATTACAATATCCATTCGGATTATAACACATTTCACGACAGATTTCAACAGTACGGCCGTTATCACGCCTTTATCCCAAAACATCTGACCGCTGCAGTCGGATAATTCATCTCTTATCGCTTTATATAATGTCGGCATATTCACTCATCTCTGTATTTTCTTCATACGTCGGCCATAAGATAGTTTTATTTACATTTTCTTCGACACTCCGTTAATTTCATTTTGTTTTATTCCAATACCTGTCGATCCCCCTCTGCATATTTTCGCGCCCGACAGGGTTCATAGTATGCAGTTTAACAGGATAATAGGTTTTTCTTTCTGCAAGCCAATCGATCAGTTTGATTCCGTCTCCTCCGTCGGAGGCGTAATCTCCCAGATCGTGGTCGCAGTTGATTTCATCAATAACGGCACATTCTTTTTCGCATTCGATTATCTTTCTTATTGTTTCATTTACACTGTGGCAATGGAAGTATCCTACCGGAGCTTCTCTGATATCATCAAGCCATATTTTTATATGCTCAGGTTTGGATAAATCCGCCGGAATCATGCCGGACTTCAGATAATCAAGCGGGATACTGCTCTCGGCATAGCCTATCGGGCGATCCGCCATTGTTTCAATCAGTTCATTCCATGCTTTATGCTTTTCGTCAACAGTCGCGTCATGGCACTGACAGATAAGCCATGCAGCCTCAGGCGAATTAAACTCATAACCGATATTTCTGAGGTGTTCTCTTATATCTTTGGAATTGATAAATCTTAATATATCCATACATTTCACTCCGCATATATTATTTTTCAGGTCTGTTTCTCTATATATAATACAACAATATATGCACCGAAAGCAGTACATACAGATCGATAAAATAAAGACATTGGGCAAGAGATACAAAGTCCGTATTCAACTTTACAAAACACATTGAATTATGGTATAATAACCACAGGAAGTCTTGCTGCCGCAAGCCTTCGCGGCTGACGCCTCCCCGCGCTCACGCACGGCTGCGGCATTGACGGCCTCGCAAAAACGCCCCTGCAAGCAAGCATTTTTGCATCGTGGTATAATATATAAAATCGGGAGAAGAGATCATTTTTATGGTTTATTTATCAAAGTCAAAATACTGCGGACTTTGGCAATGCCAAAAAATACAGTTTATGGCACCCGAAGAGCAAAAGAAAGCCCGACAATATCTGTTAAAGTATTGCGAACTTGATACATTCGCGATGGTCAAAATCTGGGAAGAACTTATCAAAGCGGCAAAATAAGGAAAAGAGGAATTATGTATGCAGCAATTACAGATCAACCGCAACGAGTTTGAGAAAAATCGTGAGAACTTCAAAAAGGGCATTCAAATACGAAATAAGACTCGCTATGAAGAACTTAAAAATGCCGATACCTCAATAAAGGCCGCCGTTAATCTTGCGTATAACGATGCCAAGCGGACCCTTACCGGAATCGGTAAACATTCTGATAAAAAGGACCGCGCACTCCAATGCATAACAAAAAAACTGAAAGATTATTTTTATAAAGGAAAAGCGCCGTTGACCGAAGAAGAATTTGACAAAGTTCATAACGAACTATGCCAACTGTGGTGTAAAGAATTCAAATCACTTGAAGACGGCAAACTCGGAACTTATGGGAAAGCACAAAAAATTGTAAATATGTCTTTCAAGTATCTGTATTGTCGTGAGGATGCCGAAAACTACCGAGATTATTTCAAATACTGCCACATGCCCCTGGATTCCTTTACTCTGGAATGGTTCAAGCGGGAGCAGTTTGGGAAAAATAAACCGGATAAAAAAATCATCTCTTGGAGCAACCTTGAAAACGGCGAGAACGGTGCGGATACATTTACGGACGACGGAAAGGAATGTTATTCTTATCATTTTTATAAAGAGAAGATCCGCGAAATAGCAGATAGAAATGACATTTCTCCGTTGGAACTGGAGTTCATTGTATGGCCGCAGATACAAATGGAATTAGCTGCAGAGGGCTTCCTGTTCGGACTTGAAGATGATTTGACTAAAGAAAGAAAAAATAAAATCCAGGCGAAGTCTCTTGAGAAAAAATACAAAGAAATCGTACAAATCTTAGAGTCCAAGACAAGGATGCCACCCGCTGAATAACGGGAATCGCCCGACAAACCGGTGGTTCCGCCTCCGCTCACAAAAACCTCATAAAGCCTAAGGAATTTCAGAACCGAAAATTCCTTAGGCTTTATTTCTGCGATTTTTCCATAATAAGGAAACTTATATTGAGCAATCTCCATGATCCGTGGTACTTTTATAACAGACACGGTTGAAACCTAAAAGTTTCACTCCTGAATTGCAGAGTTTGCGCCTTGCTGTCAATATTCGTCTGATTTCATCTTTTTCTCTTCCGGCGTCACATCTCCCAACTTATGCAATTCAAGACTCCCCCGTCTTCGGCTATACCGTTTATATTCACGGTAATTATTTCTTTATCAAAAACTTCCTTTGCACATTTTACCGCCGCTTTATCCTTTTCATTACCGAAAATCGGCAGGAAAATATGCCTTTCTGTTTCAAGAAAATTCAAGTAACAACCGACAGCGCTTATGCCTTCGGAATCAAAATACGGAAAGTCAACAACCGAAATGCCGTATTTTTTCAACGCCTTTTTAACCTTTTTCTCGTAACCGTTTTCGCATAACGGGGCATTACCGAGCATCGTGTTTTCATCTATAAATCGCACTACGCCGTCCGCATGACCTGTCATATCGCTTTTGAGCGACGGAATAATAATTATCCCGACTTCGAGTAAGTTTTCGAGTTCGGTTAAAAGAGTGTTTTTATCATATTCGGGATTTTCCGAAAACACTCTGTCCGTGATAACGGCTTTTGTTTTTGAGGGTGAAAACACAACATTACCGCCGTCAAGATTGATATCGGAGTATGTAATCGGAAAACCGAAATGCGACGCAATATCGACCTTAAAATTTGTTCTTAATTGCGGATATTCCGCAAGATACCCCGGCTCATACCGAAACGATATATATTTACCGCTTTGGGTTTTGACCGGCATATAATCTCTTGCCCAAATATCCTTTGCTCCGTCAAAAAGAGTAAATTGTTCGCCGTGATCGGATAAAGCAGAAAACAAATTTTTTGTCGGCAATGAATATTTTGGGTTGGTTTTCAGAAGAGAGGAAAAACAGAGCATATTATTTTATATTTAAACTTTCTTTTGCTGATTCAAAATACTTATCTTCGACTGTAGAACCATTCAATTTATCTGCAAGTTTTTTCGCTTCTTCGGGGTTGTCAACTTCTGAAAGGGCTATAACTGAACATTCCCACTGTTTTCCGTATCCTTGCGCAAGTGAAAGGTTTATCATGTCGGCTTTTATATCATCTAAAGAAACAGCCGCAAGAGGTTCATCTGTGGGTACATTTTTACGGGGTAAAAAAATCACTTTCGTATCTTTAGGTTGTTCACGCTTTTTCAGCACACACTCTTGGTAATATAAGCAACTTGGCACTTCATTGCAGCCTTGACATTTATCACAAATTATTTTTGAAACATTGCTTTGCGTTGCAAAATATTTATCGTTAATAATTGCATTTTTTATTAAAATCGAAAAGTAATAGTCTCCTTTTGATAAACACACATCGAGTCCGTCATTTTTTGTTGTCACATTGTGTATGTATAATTTACCAAAGTTATTCTTTTGCCTTTCTCTTGCATGTGTTGCTATCTTCCCATTTTCATTTCTCGCTGCGTGAACAGCAGTATCATGAAAATTTTGTTCGTCAGAATAATAAGCCTCTATCAATACTGGGTCGATTTTAAAATTTCCGAACTCAATATAATAATTGCAAAGAAAAGTTTCTAAAATTTCCTGCAACTTTTTTACGATTTTTTCTTTTCCCTCAACGGTTGTTTTTTCAAGCCTGTTCACCAATGTTTCCAATTTATCCATTTTACATTTTTCCTTTGTTTTTACTCCATTATACCACGCTTTTGTTATCCTGACAATACCTCTGATATTCATTATGCCATCTGTGCCGCAGAACTATAGAGTGTAGGCAGAGCAGAATTGAACTCTTATCGGTTTTAGCGGACTGATTTCCGTCCTGACTTTTGCAGAAACCTTGTAAATGCGACAGTATTCACTTCGGTTCCTTTGTCGTTATGCCGAAAATCCGTACCGTAAAAAACTGCGTGCACCCGCCGCAGAAAAATTTTCGAGGGACTTTTTCTTTTTGAGAGGCAGTCGGGCTAACGCCCGACAAGGCGAAAAAGGAAAAAAACACCAAAAAAAGTTTGCATCGGGCGATAAAATTCTGCTCTGCCTAACCGTATTTGCCTTATTATCAATTTCTAATGGAGTGCTTTATACAGCCACCTCGGTAACAACGGTGCTTTCTCTGATATTTCCGATATCGGAATGAAGCAGCGTTTCCTTTTCAATAAGCGCGGCGGCAGCCTTCTCGAGGAAATCCTTATTTTTAAGGAGAATTTCCCTTGTTTTCAACATATAACGTTCAAGTTCAGCATGGGTAACAGCCTCGTTTCTGGATTTGAAATCTTCTGAGGTCTTCGGGAACCTACTCGTAGATACATCGATCATTCCGAAGCCGAGCGTTGCGTTCTCTGACATTCCCTCCCTGATGAACTCGAAAGCACGGTTTATATCAGACGTACAACCGCTCGCAACGGTATCCGAATAATAAAGTTCAACGGCGGCCTTCCCCGCAAGAGATATAAGGATGTAATAGGGTCTTCTGGAAAGTTCCTTGCACCGGTGAATAAAGCCGCCCGTAGCGTCTCTTCCGGTAGAACGGAGGGAGGCAAGCCCGACACTTCCCGGACAAAGGACCTCCGATACAACAAGATGTCCGGCCTCATGGAGCGCTGTTTTCTTCAGGTCTTCCGCAGATGTTTTTGTGAAATTATCAGGTGAATCATACTGCATCCGCAGAACTGATTTTACAAAATCATCCATTTCAATACTGCTTTTTCTTGCGTGCGCAGCGCTGATTGCGGCTTCATTCAGAATAGTCTCAAGCTCGGCACATGAGCTGTAGCTGATCATCTTAGAAAGGTCGTCCATGTCAACGTTTTCGGCTACCTTTTTGTCCGAGAGATAGTGTTTAATGATTTCATCGGCATCTTTAGCGGTAGGGCAATGAACCTCAATTTTTCGGTCAAAACGACCTGACCGCACAAGGGAGTTCGGCAGCTTCCACATCTCATTTGCAGTAGCAAGAACGAACACATTACAATTCTTTACCTCATCAATACCTGACTGAACCGCCACATATTCTTCCGCATCACGATGGTTGCTGTCCTCGTTGGCGAACTTATCCATGTCGTCGAGAAAGACAATGCAAGGGGCGGTTTCCCGTGCCTTTTGAAAAGTAGCCGTAATATCACCGATAAAGTCGTCGTTGCCCTTATTTCTCCGAACAACATAAGATTTAAGGCCGCTTTCTTCTATAAAGCACTTTGCAATAAGGGTTTTGCCGAGTCCCGGATCGCCGTACAGCAAAATCCCCTGAGGCAGCTTGGCTCCC
>CAKSQP010000076.1 GCA_934486965.1 uncultured Eubacteriales bacterium | reverse complement strand
GCACATGTATGTGTGCACGAGCTGCCTTCGTTCCAATAAGGTGCAGAGAGTATAATAAGTCACGCTGAAAAAGACGGCAACATCATTCTGTGATGTTGCCTTTTTCATTTTTCCGGAGATGTTAAAAATGTCCGCGCCGAACTCACTTCGCCGCTCGCTCGGACAGGGGGAGAACAATGGTGAAACTCTGTTTTTTGCGACGTGCCGTTTGTCTTCCTTTTCTTCAACTGTCCGCCCATGCCGCACTACCCGCCATGCCACGCAATTTTCCCACCCGCCGCTCGGACAGGGGAGGGAGAGCAGGAATGAAGTTCATTCTCTCTTCGGTTCGCTTGTTCCGAACCTTTTCTCTATCTCTCGGGGGGAAAACCGTCTTCAAACTCACTTCGCCGCTCGCCCCCCCCTCATAGCCCGCCGCACGTTAAAGCCGCCGCGCCGCCATGCCGCGCAATTCTCCTGCGCCGCCCACCGCTCGGACAGGGGGAGAGCGAGGGCGATTCCTGTTGTATTTTGTTCGACGCCCTCTGCGTGCCGTCTATCTCTGTCTGTCCCCCCCTCATAGCCCGCCGCCTGCCATGCCACGCAATTCTCCTGCGCCGCCCGCCATGCCACGCAATTCTCTCGCCCGTCGCTCGGACAGGGGGAGAACAATGGTGAAACTCTGTTTTTTTTGCGACGAACCCACGACAATGCCCCCGTCTGCCTTTGTCCGTCCGCGCCGTCCGCCGCCTGCTGTCTCCGTTTTCCGCTGACCGTCCCGCGTTTCGCCGTCGTTTGTATTGTGTGGGGAGAGGGTGTGAAAGGGGCTTTTCTTTGTGGGACAGATATCGCCGAGGGGGGGGAGGCTGTCACGGTTTCTGCCTGTTGCCGTCTGCGGTGTGCCGTTTGTCTTCCTTTCCTGCCACTGTCCGCCATTCCTCGCCGCCCCCTCATAGCCCGCCGCCTGCCATGCCACGGAATTCTCTCGCACCGTTTGTCGGAACAGGGGAGTGAGGGAAACTCTTGTTTTTTGCGGTATGCCGTTTGTCTTTCTTTCCTGCCTCCGCCCACCCATGCCGCCCCTCGCCGTCTCATAGCCCGTCGCGTGCTGAAGCCGCCGCGCCTATTGTCGCTCCTCGTCGGGGGGATCGGGAACGGCTAAGTTCTGCTCCCGTATTTTGCCGCGCCGCCATGCCACGCAATTCTCCTGCGCCTCCCGCCGAGACAGGGGAGAGAGCAGAAGAAACGCTGTTGTTTGCGGTGTACCCGCCCGTATTTGTCTGTTCCTCGCCCCGCCCGCCTGTATCTTTTTGTGAGAGAAGGGCTCCGTCCGTCCGCATTTCCGTCGAAAACCCATGTCCTTCGGGCGAATTTTCGGCAATATGCGGACATATTAGTTACTGAAAAGAAAAAAACGGTAAAAAGACTTGAAAAAAAGTCGGTTTTCGTTTATAATATATAAAAATAAGCATCTATATCTTCTTGTGAGGTGAAAGAATTGTCCAAGACTTTCAAGGGCGGAGTCCACCCCGATTACAATAAAGACAGAACGTTTGCCCGTGCCATAGAAAGACTTCCCGCACCCGATAAACTGATAATTCCGCTGCAGCAGCATATAGGAGTTATCTGCGAACCTCTCGTTTCGGTCGGAGACAAAGTCAGGCTCGGACAGATCATAGGCGACAGCCAAAAGGGGCTTTGCTGTCCCGTCCATTCTTCCGTTTCGGGAACGGTAAAGGCCATTGAGCCGAGATGGAACCCCAACGGCAACAAGGTAATATCTGTCGTTATCGAAAACGATTTTGAGGACAGCCATTTCGAGGACTGTATTCCGTGTAAGAAGAACCTCGACAAACTTTCCTGTGAAGAGATAATCGACGGCGCCCGCCGCTTCGGAATAGTCGGAATGGGAGGCGCGGGTTTTCCGCTTTTCGCTAAACTGCGCACCGCTGTCGAAAGCCGCTGCGACACCGTAATAATCAACGGTGCGGAGTGTGAACCTTTCATAACCTGCGACCACCGCGCGATGATAGAATATCCCCGCTACATAGTCGGCGGTATCAGACTGATAATGCAGTGTCTCGGCGTTGAGGACGCCGTCCTCGCGATCGAAGACAATAAGCCCGACGCGATAGATTCGATGAGAATAACCTGCGAGGGAACGGGAATAAGAGTCGTTTCGCTGAAAACCAAATACCCGCAGGGCGGCGAAAAACAGATAATTTACGCCGTTACGGGAAGAGAACTCCCTCCCGGAAAATTCCCGACGGATATCGGCTGTTTTATCTGCAATGTCGACACCGCGGCGTCTCTTTACAGAGGCTTTGATTCGGGACTTCCGCTTCACCAGCGGGTCGTCACCGTTTCGGGCGACGCCGTCAAAAATCCGAAAAATCTCCTGACGAGAGTCGGAACGCCGTATAAAGTGCTTTTCGACTACTGCGGCGGTTTTGAAAAAGAACCTTACAAAATAATAAACGGCGGACCTATGATGGGCATGGCTCAGCATACTCTCGAAACGCCCGTCGTGAAAAATACTTCGGCGCTCCTTGCTTTTGCGGACGGAAACGAAACTGTTTCGGAAAATCCGACCTGTATCCGCTGCGGAAAATGCATGAGGGTATGTCCGATGAAACTTATGCCGAATTACATTTATCTTTACGCGTCAATGGGCGATTATGAGGAATGCCGCAAAAGAAACGTTACGGACTGCATAGAATGCGGCTGCTGCGCTTACGCCTGCCCCGGAAAACTCCATCTTGTTCAGGCAATGCGTATGGTCAAGGGAAAATTAAGGTAAGGGAGGAAGAACAATGGGCAAATTTCTTGTAAATTCGTCGCCGCACTACCGCTCCGACGAAAGTATCCGCTCCGTTATGGGCGACGTTATAATAGCGCTTCTTCCGGCTCTTGCCGTAGGCGTTGTTTTCTTCGGGTTCAGGGTCCTTACTCTTGCCGCGGTCTCCGTCGGCGCGTGTATCGCTTTTGAATCGCTTTTCAACATTATAAGGAAAAAGAAGAATACCGCGGGCGACTTTTCCTGCGTCGTGACGGGGCTTCTTCTTGTTATGTGTCTGCCCGTCACCGCACCGTACTGGCTTGTCGTCGTCGGCGACTTTTTCGCGATAGTCGTCGTCAAAATGCTGTTCGGCGGTATCGGTAAAAACTTCTTTAATCCGGCGCTTGCCGCAAGGGCGTTCCTTTTCTCGTGGCCTGCGATAATGACGAAATTCGTCGTTCCTTTCAAGAGTTCGGTGATTTCCGTTTTCGGGGCTGTTCCCGAAGAGGTCGTCGACGCGGTCTCTTCCGCAACGCCGCTTACATTCCTTAAGACAGGGACTCTTCCCGATGTTTCGATAGCCGATCTTTTCTTCGGAAACGTCGGCGGCTGTATCGGCGAAGTTTCCGCCGCGGCGCTCCTGCTGGGCGGCTTTAATCTGCTTTTCCGCAAAATAATAACCTGGCACATTCCCGTCTGTTATATCGGGACGGTTGCCCTTATAACCTTTATTTTCCCTGCTTCCGGCGGCTTTTTCGACCTTGATTTCATGCTTGCCGAATTGCTGAGCGGCGGTCTTATCCTCGGCGCGTTTTTCATGGCGACCGACTATACGACGTCGCCCGTCACCTCCAAAGGCAGGGTGATTTACGGTATCGGCTGCGGACTTCTGACGGTATTCCTGCGTTATTTCGGCGGATACCCCGAAGGAGTTTCTTATGCGATACTTCTTATGAACGTTTTTGCTTTTGCTCTCGACAAAATGGTACGTCCGAGAAGATACGGTGCCGGAGGTGAGATCTGATGGCTGTAAACGCAGAGAAAAACACGGAAATAGAAATAGTAAAAACCGACGTCATTGAAACCGAACTTTCCGCCGACGAGGCGAAAAAACTCGATGAGACCGAGGTCGGGGCGAAACTCGAAAAGATCGGTGAAATCGAGGCTTCGGCTATCAAAACGGTCGCGGGCGGTCCCGAAGACATAAAGGAAAAAACGCCGTTTTTCAAATCGGAGGGCGTGAAGAATACCTTTAACCTTGCGAACCTGAAACTCGGTCTTCGCCTTTGCATTTTTGTCGCGGCGGTAGTCCTTGTCCTTGCAGGAGTAAACTATTTCACTGCTCCCGTCATCGCCGAAAAACAGGCGGCAAAAGGAAACGTCGCGCGTGCAGACCTTGTTCCCGAGGCGGAAAATTTCGTTCTGTACGACGGAGAAACGCCCGAGGCGGGCAAAGATGTTTCCGAAATTTATCTTGCCGAGGCGGGAAACCGCACGGTCGCCTACTGCCTTAACGTTACGGCGTCGGGCTTCGGCGGCGATATAGAACTTGTCATCGCGATCGACGAAAATATGAAGATTCGCGGGGTTAAGACCATTTCCCACAGCGAGACCGCCAACATAGGCGCCGCGGCGCTTGACGAAAAGGGAAAACTGCTTCCGCAGTATACAAATATTTCGGTCGCGGCAACCGACGGCGTGGTCTCCGTTTCGGGGGCTACCGTAACTTCAAAAGCCGTAAAAGCGGCGGTCGAAGAGGCTGTCGAAGTCGTAAAAGAACTTGAGAAGGGGGTCGGAGCGTAATGAAAAAGAACAAACCCGATGTTTCCGGTCTCAAAAAAATATTTTTTGACGGACTTATCTTCAAAAACCCGATATTTGTCCAACTTCTCGGTATGTGTTCGACCCTCGCGGTCTCGACTTCCGTCCTGAACGGTCTCGGAATGGGCGTTTCGGTAACCGCCGTCCTTATTTTTTCAAACGTCATAATTTCACTTTTGAGAAATTTCATTCCCAATCAGATAAGAATTGCTTCTTATATAGTCATAATCGCAGGACTTGTAACGGTCGTCGATATGGTAATGAAAGCGTATATCCCGGCTCTTTCCGAGTCTTTGGGACTTTTTATTCCGCTTATTGTCGTCAACTGTATAATCCTTGCGAGAGCCGAAAGTTTTGCGTCCAAAAACCCCGTGCTCGAATCTGCTCTTGACGGACTTTCGATGGGGCTCGGGTATACGGGCGCTATCGTGATAGTTTCCGCAATCCGCGAAATAATCGGAAACGGAACTTTCTGCGGCCTCGATGTCTTTGCGGGTCACTATGATCCCGCACTGCTCATAATTCTTCCTCCGGGAGGATTTCTTGTCCTCGGCGGAGTTATCGCCCTGTTCCAGTATATCAGGACGAAAACCGAAAAAAAGGAGGAGAAGTAAATGCTTAATCTCATTTCAATAGCGATAGGCGCTATTCTTATCGAAAACTTCGTCCTCGTAAAATTTCTCGGTATCTGCCCGTTTCTGGGCGTTTCGAAACAGATCGAGACGTCCGTCGGAATGGGACTTGCGGTAATCTTTACGATGACTGTCGCTTCCGCCGTCACCTACGCCGCGAATGCGTTTATCCTCGTTCCGCTGAAACTCGAATATCTTCAGACGATAGTCTTTATTCTGATAATTGCCGCGCTCGTTCAGTTGATAGAGATGTTTTTGCAGAAGCAGATCCCGTCGCTTTATTCCTCTCTCGGGATATATCTTCCGCTTATCACGACGAACTGTACGGTCCTCGGCGTTGCGCTTCTCAACGTAACGAAAGAATATAATTTCATTGAATCGGTGGTCTACGGCTGTGCGGCGGGCGTAGGTTTCCTTCTGGCGCTCGTTCTGCTGTCGATAATCCGCGAAAGAATTTCTTTTGCCGATATCCCGAAACCTTTCAGAGGCGTTCCTATCGTCCTTATCGCCGCAGGTCTTCTCTGCATCGCGTTCATGGGCTTTCAGGGACTTTCTCTGCCGTTCTGAGGAGGAAGAATTATGGATATATTCGAAAAAATCCTGCTTCCGGTGCTTGTTATCGCGGCGGCGGCGTTTATTATCGGTTTTCTGCTCGCCGTTGCGGGGAGAGTCTTTTTTGTCAAAAAGGACGAACGCATAGATAAAATCTCCGGACTTCTGCCGGGGGCAAACTGCGGCGGCTGCGGCTTTGCGGGCTGTCAGAGTTACGCCGAAGCCATGGTAAAAGACGACGCTCCCTGCGATAAATGCAAGGCCGCCGAAGCAAAAAACCTTGAAGAAATAGCGGAAATTCTCGGAAAAGAAATTTCTCCGACGGCAAAAATGAGAGCGATGGTAATGTGCAGCGGCACAAAAGACCTCGCAAACGATAAATATATTTATAAGGGACTTAACGACTGTCTTTCGGTCGCAAGGCTCGGAAACGGTCCGAAGGAATGTCCCCACGGCTGTATAGGTCTCGGTTCCTGCGTGAAGGCGTGTCCTTTCGGCGCAATAAAGATCGAAGACGGAGTCGCCGTCGTCGAATACGAGAAATGCCGCGCCTGCGGAGTCTGTGTTTCGACCTGCCCGCAGAACCTTATAAAACTTATTCCTTTCGACGCCGATATGTGGGTCGGCTGTTCGTCCCGCCTTCCCGGAAAAGAAGTACGTTCATTCTGTAAAGTCGGCTGTATCGGCTGCGGAATATGCGCGAAAAACTGTCCCGTCGGCGCGATAACCGTCGAAAACAACATAGCGGAGATCGACTATGAAAAATGCACCGACTGCGGTATCTGCAGAGAAAAATGCCCGAGAAAAATTATATGGTCGGGCAGGGAACAGATAGAAAAAGGCGATACCATCGCCGCTGCGGCGGTGTCCGTCGAAAAGACAAAGGAACCGGTGAAAGAAAATGCTGAAGAAGAATGATATTCAGTTCGGAAAAAAGAAGTCCGGTTGGATAAAGGTCGTCGTTATCTGCGTTCTTGCGTTGGCGGCGTTCTGTCTCGGTTTTATTTTCGGCAAACCGATAATGGATCTTTTCAGATAGAGAGAAAAAATGACCGATTACGATAAACTTTTTCCGTACCCTCTTTTTCACGCATATCTCATAGAGGGAAGAACGGAAGAACTCAAAAAGGCGGCGACCGAACTCTGTCTCAGAATTCTCTGCCCCGAAACTCCTCCGTGCAGGAGGTGCGCCGTCTGCGAAAAAGTGCTGACGGGAAACCATACCGACATAAAAACGCTTGAGGGCGGAGCAAAAGTCAAAGAAGTGAGGGATTTCCTCTCCGATCTGTGGCTTTCCGCGTCCGACGGCGATCGGAAAATTTATATAATAAGCGACGCCGACTCTCTGTCGGATTACAGCCAGAACGCTCTTCTTCTCCCGATAGAAGAGCCTCCCGAGGATACGTTTTTCATTATCCTCTGCAACTCTTCCGAAAACGTGCTTTCAACGGTCAGAAGCCGTTGCAGGACCGTTGTTCTGCCGTCCGACGGCGGCGACAGCCCCGAAAAGGACGAGCTCTGCAAAGTCTTTCTTTCTTCGCTTTTCAGAAACGACGCGGCGATCGCGTTTTCGCTTTTCGAAGGCAAAAAAGAAGAAAGGGAGATATTCGGGGATTTCGTTCTGTATATGTG
>CAKSQP010000075.1 GCA_934486965.1 uncultured Eubacteriales bacterium | reverse complement strand
GTAAAACGCTGGATAAAATCGGATAAAACATACGAAGTGCGGTTTGCGGTCGTCATTTTAATGAAATATTTTCTCGACGAAAATTTCTCGCCCGAATACGCAAAAGCCGTCGCCGAAATAAAATCGGACGAATATTATATAAACATGGCAAGAGCATGGTATTTCGCGACAGCACTCGCAAAACAGAGAGACGAAATTCTCCCGTATTTTGAAGAAAAGCGGCTTGATGCGTGGACGCACAACAAGGCGATACGGAAATCTGTCGAAAGTTACAGAATATCGCCCGAAGATAAAGAATATCTGAGAAAACTTACAGTCAAATGAAAAAAGGATACCAAACGGTATCCTTTTTCATTATTTTTTATTTATATCAATAAGTCGTGTCGTACTCTGGCTGTAATATGCGGCGATAACGTCGGCAAGAGCAAGGGCGGTGTCGATACTCGTCATACAGGGTATCTGCAGATCCATTGCCTTGCGGTAAAGCACCCTGAAATCTCCGACGGAGGAATCCATAACGGCGCCCGTATACACGATATAATTTACCGTTCCGTTTTCGAGAAGATCGTTTATATCGCTGTTTTCCCAGACGTTACGCGCCGTAACGACGTCGATTCCCTTTGAGCGGATAGCCGCGGCGGTATCGGGCGTCGCGTAAATCTTTATTCCGAGATCGGTGAATTTTTCGGCGAGGGATATGGCGTCGGTTTAGTCGTAATCCTCGACAGATATCAATATTCCGCGATTCGGCTTTTTCTTTATTTCGGCGACGTCTATTCCGCTTGCGGCAAGCCCTTTATACAAGGCTTCGGCTTTTGTTCTTCCGATTCCGAGGACTTCGCCCGTCGATTTCATTTCAGGTCCCATAATAGTGTTGGCGTCGGCAATTTTTTCAAAACTGAAAACGGGGACTTTAACGGCATAATACTTCGAAGTCGGCGCAAGCCCGTTTTCATATCCCATTGCCGAAATACTTTCTCCGAGCATTGCGCGGCTCGCGATGTCGACCATGGGAATTCCCGTGACTTTGCTTATATAAGGAACCGTTCGGCTCGCACGCGTATTTACTTCTATTACATAGAGTTCTCCGTCCTGAACAAGATACTGGATATTGACTATTCCTTTGGTTTTGAGCCCTCTGGCGATTTCAACCGAGGTTTTGACGACTTTTTCGGTCATCATTTTCGTCAGATTGTACGGCGGATAAACGGCAATCGAGTCGCCCGAATGAATACCCGCTCTTTCGACGTGTTCCATAATACCGGGAATAAGAACGGTCGTTCCGTCCGAAATGCAGTCGACTTCAAGTTCCGTTCCCGGCATATATTTGTCGATAAGAACAGAATTGCTTATCTTACCCGAAAGGATTATATCCATAAATTTACGGACTTCCTCTTCCGAGCGGACGACGCTCATACCCTGTCCGCCTATAACATAAGACGGACGGAGAAGTACGGGATAACCGAGAATACGCGCGGCTATAAGCGCTTCGTCAACGGTGTTTACAGAAACGGCTTTCGGTCTTTTTATCCCGATTTTTTCAAGGAACGCATCAAATTTTTCACGGTCTTCGGCAGTATCTATTCCCTCCGCCGAGGTCCCGAGAATATTTATATTGTTCTTCGCCAAAAATCCCGTGAGTTTTATCGCGGTCTGTCCGCCGAAAGCAACAACGACGCCGACAGGTTTTTCGACCTTTATTACATTTATGATATCCTCTTCGGTAAGCGGTTCGAAATAAAGACGGTCGGCAGTATCATAGTCTGTCGAAACGGTTTCGGGGTTATTGTTGACGATAACGACGTCGTACCCCATTTTACGCAAAGTCCATACGCAGTGAACCGAACTGTAATCAAATTCAATTCCCTGCCCTATGCGGATAGGACCCGAACCGAGAACCATAATGACGGGTTTTCCGCTTCTTTTGAGTTCACGGGCTTCGCAGACCTTATCTGCACTGGAATAAAAATACGGAGTCTGTGCGTCGAATTCCGCGGCGCAGGTGTCGACCATTTTATAACTGTAACTGAATTCGGGAAGTTCGTCTTTTTTTGTAACGCGTTTAATAAACGAATCGGGGAAACCGAATTTTTTCGCCTTGAAATAAAGTTCGTCGCAAAACGGCTTTTCGGAAAGCTCTTTTTCGAGACCTGCCGCTTCCTTAAGACAGTTTATAAAGTAAAGGTCGATTTTCGTTATTTTATGAATTTCTTCCGCAGGAACTCCGCTTTTCAGCGCCTCGTAAACGGTGAAAAGACGGACGTCGTTCTGTTCGGCGAGCCTTTCGGCAACGGGCCTGTCGTCGGCAGGCTTTGAATTAAGAGAATCAAGTTTTATTTCCGCGCCGCGCACGGCTTTCATCAGAGCCTCGACAAACGACTGCCCGATAGCCATGACTTCGCCCGTCGCTTTCATCTGAGTCCCGAGTTTGCGGCTCGCGCCTATGAATTTATCAAAAGGCCACTTCGGAAATTTGACGACGACATAGTCAAGCGTCGGTTCAAAACAGGCGCAGGTCTTTCCCGTAATCTCATTTTTTATCTCGTCAAGATTATATCCGAGAGCAATAAGCGTTGAGATTTTCGCGATAGGATATCCCGTCGCCTTGCTCGCAAGAGCCGAAGAACGCGAAACGCGCGGATTCACCTCGATAACGGCGTATTCGAAACTGTCGGGATTCAAAGCAAACTGACAGTTACAGCCGCCGACGATACCGAGAGCGGTTATCATATCGAGAGACGCAGAACGCAGCATCTGATATTCTTTATCCGACAAAGTAAGCGTCGGTGCGACGACAACGGAATCGCCCGTGTGAATTCCCACAGGGTCGAAATTTTCCATTGAACAGACCGCGACAACGTTGCCCGCGGAGTCTCTCATGGTTTCGAATTCTATTTCTTTCCAGCCCGAAATACATTTCTCGACGAGAATCTGCGTAACAGGCGAAAGTTTGAGTCCGTTTGCCGCGATTTTTATAAACTCTTCTTCGTTTTCGGCAATACCGCCGCCCGAACCGCCGAGAGTATAGGCGGGGCGAACGATTACGGGATATCCGATTTTTTCCGCCGCCGAAACAGCGGTCTCAATATCGGTCGCAATTTCGCTCGGAACGCACGGCTGACCGATTTCGAGCATTGTTTTTCTGAAAAGTTCGCGGTCTTCCGCTTTCTTTATGGCATTTATATCGCTGCCGAGAAATTTCACTCCGTATTTTTCAAGAACGCCGCTTTCGGAAAGTTGCATTGATATCGTAAGACCCGTTTGTCCGCCGAGCCCTGCAAGCAATCCGTCGGGACGTTCTTTTTCGATAATTCGGGCGACGGTCTCCGCGGTAAGAAGCTCAAGATATATTTCATCTGCAAGAACTTCGTCTGTCATTATCGTCGCGGGATTGGAGTTTACGAGAACGACGTTTATCCCCTCTTTTTTTAAGATACGGCAAGCCTGCGCGCCCGCATAATCGAATTCCGCCGCCTGTCCGATGACGATAGGTCCCGACCCTATGACCAGAACCTTTTTGATATCCTGATTTTTAGGCATTTTTGTTCTCCTCCATCATCTTTATAAAGCGGTCAAATAAGAATTCCGTATCCCGCGGTCCGCCGCACGCTTCGGGGTGGAACTGAACCGTAAACGCTTTGAATTCGGGATATTCTATCCCCTCGCAACTGCCGTCGTTCGCGTTTATGAAAATTTCTTTTCCGACATTTTCAAGGCTCGAAAAATCGACGGCGTATCCGTGGTTCTGGCTTGTGATGTAAGTTCTTGTTCCGACAAGCGACTTTACGGGCTGATTTACTCCGTGGTGTCCGTATTTCAGTTTTACAGTCTTTCCTCCGACGGAAAGCGCCGTCAGTTGGTGACCGAGACATATTCCGAAAAGAGGTTTTTTGCCGAGCAGTTTTTTTATCTGTTCGATACAGTATGTATTTTCGGCAGGGTCGCCCGGGCCGTTCGAAAGCATTATGCCGTCTACGTCTCCTGCAAGAATCTCTTCCGCCGACGTGTTATACGGAAAAGAAGTGACGGTACAGCCGCGTTTTGTAAGACAGCGGATAATGTTTGCCTTTGCGCCGTAATCAAGAAGGGCTACTTTGAAATTTTCTTTTCCGCAAGCCTTATATACCGCAGGCGCCTTTGAAGAAACTTTCGAGACTTCTCCCGTAACTTTATAATTTTCGATCTCATCAAGAGAAACGTCTGCCGAGTCGCTTATCTTTCCGTTCATTACGCCCTCTTCGCGGATAGTGCGGGTAAGTTCCCTCGTATCTATCCCGCAAAGTCCGCAGATATTCTGTTTTTTCAGAAATTCGTCGAGCGTATATTCGCTTCTGAAATTTGACGGAAAAGAACACAGTTCCCGCACGATATACCCTTTTACCGCGCATTTCCCCTCGAAATCTTCGGGAATAACGCCGTAATTTCCTATCAAGGGAAAGGTCTGAACCACGATCTGTCCCGCATAAGACGGGTCTGTCAGCGTTTCGAGATAACCGACCGTTCCCGTTGTAAAAACGACTTCCCCGACGCTTTCTGCGTCTGCGCCTATCTTATATCCCTCGAATATTTTTCCGTTTGAAAGAATCAAATATGCTTTTTTCATTTAATATTTTCCTTATGCCAAAGTTGCCGCCATTACGGCTTTTATAGTATGCATTCTGTTTTCGGCTTCGTCAAAGACAATTGAAGCCTCGCTCTGAAATACGCTGTCGGTGACTTCCATGCAGGTCATTTTGTATTTATCGTATATCTGTTTGCCGATAACTGTTCCGAGGTCGTGAAATGCGGGCAGACAGTGCATGAACGCGCATTGTTTTCCCGCGTTTTCCATAACTGCGTCATTTACCTGATACGGCAAGAGGTCGTGTATCCTCTCGTCCCATACGCTTTCGGGTTCACCCATAGAAACCCATACATCGGTATAGATAACGTCGGCATTTTTCGTCGCAGTCATCGGGTCTTCGATAAATTCAAGCGTTGCCCCCGACTCTTCCGCAATTTTCTTACATTCGTCGATTAAATTTTTATCGGGGAAATATTTTTCGGGAGCACACGCGACAAAATGCATTCCCGTTTTTGCACAGCCGACCATAAGGGAGTTTCCCATATTATAGCGGGCGTCGCCCATATAAACGAGTTTTTTGCCTGCAAGCGAGCCGAAATGCTCTTTTATAGTAAGGAAGTCCGCAAGTATCTGCGTCGGGTGAAATTCGTTCGTCAGCCCGTTCCAGACGGGAACGCCTGCGTTTTCGGCAAGCATTTCGACTATCTCCTGCCCGTAGCCGCGGTATTCTATTCCGTCGAACATTCTGCCGAGGACTTTGGCGGTGTCGGCAATACTTTCTTTTTTGCCTATCTGGGAAGCCGACGGATCGAGATAAGTTACTTCCATACCGAGATCGTGCGCCGCAACTTCAAACGAACAGCGGGTCCTCGTACTTGTCTTTTCGAAAATCAGAGCGATGTTTTTTCCCTCGCAGATTTTATGTTTTATTCCGTTTTTCTTTTCATATTTAAGTTTTGCGGCGTAATCTATAAGATATTCTATTTCTTCTTTTGAGAAATCGAGAAGCTTTAAGAAATTCTTTCCTTTAAGATCCATTTTTCATTCTCCTTTACAGGCGTTTATTATGATCCGAGCGGCTTTTACAAGCAAATCGTCGGGGATATTCAGCGGCGGAAGAAGTCTTACCCTGTCTTTTGCGGTAAGGCACAAAACTCCGTCCGAAATACATTTTTTAACGACATCGGAGGCGTTCTTTTTCGTTTTCAGCCCGAGCATAAGTCCGCACCCCGTCACTTCTTCGATTTCGAGGACATCGGAAAACATATCCGAAAGTATCTTTCCTTTACGCGAAACTTCCGCAAGGAAGCTACCGTCAAGCCTGCTTATTACGTTATACGCTCCGGCACAGCATACGGGATTTCCGCCGAATGTCGAGCCGTGGTCTCCGAAACCGAAAACATTTTCGACCTTTTCGGAAAGCAGGGTCGCGCCTATCGGAAGTCCTCCGCCGAGTCCTTTCGCCGTCGAGACGACGTCGGGAGTTATTCCGTAATTCATATACGAATACAGTTTTCCCGTCCGTCCGTTTCCTGTCTGGACCTCGTCGACCATTAAAAGAATATCTTCTTTTTCGGTGAAATCGCGGAGAAATTTAACGTATTCCCCCGAAAGAGGGATAACTCCGCCCTCGCCCTGAATACATTCGAAAAGCACCGCCGCAATTTTCGTTTTTTCGGAAAGAGCGATAAGTTCTTCGGGCTTTTCGGCGGTGACCGAAACAAATCCCGAAGTCAGCGGATTATAAAGTTCGTGATAATGTTCCTGCCCCGTTGCGGAAAGGGTCGTAAGCGTTCTGCCGTGGAAACTGTTTTTCATTGTAACAACGGTATAGCAGTCGTTTCCTTTCTTTTCGGAAGCGTATTTCCTTGCCGCTTTTATTGCACATTCGTTTGCTTCAGCCCCCGAATTCGAAAAGAAGACCTTGCTCATTCCCGTCTTTTTGCAAAGAAGTTCTGCAAGTTTTACGCACGGTTCGGTATAGTATAAATTCGAAGTATGCTGAACTTTATCGAGTTGGGAAACAACGGCGTTTTTCCACCCGACGTCAGCCGCTCCGAAAATATTTACGCCTATTCCGCTTCCCATATCTATATATTCTTTTCCCGAACTGTCGGTAAACACCGCCCCTTTGCCCGACGCTATCTCAACGGGAAAGCGGTTGTAGGTTTTTGCGATATATTCGGAATCCAGACTTGTTATACTCATTTTATTTCTCCTTAAAGAGAGTTCCTGCACCCTCGTCGGGAAGCAATTCCATAAGAATCGAATGAGGGACCCTGCCGTCGAGAATAACGACGGGTTTAACGCCTTTATGAATTGCGGTAACGCAACATTCGACTTTCGGTATCATTCCGCCCGAAATTATTCCGTCGGAATAAAGTTTTTCGGTTTCGTCGAGGCTTATTTCGTGAATAAGGGTCGTCGGGTCGTTTTTGTCTCTGAGGATACCGTCGATATCGGTCATAATTATAAGACGTTCGGCGTTGAGTGCCCCCGCAATATACGCCGCGGCGGTATCTCCGTTTATATTGTAGGTGTTGCCGTCGGCGTCGCACCCGACTGTCGAAAGCACCGGAATATACCCTTTTTCCAGAAGATCTTCTATTGTTTTCGGATTTATTTTTGTAATTTCGCCGACAAAACCGAGTTTTTCATCTTTTGTTTTCGATTCGATGATACGTCCGTCGATACCCGAAAGTCCGACGGCTTTTCCGCCTTTCATTTCGAGAAGATTTACAAGCGTTTTGTTGACTTTTCCCGCAAGGACCATCTGAACGATATCCATGGTTTCTTTGTCGGTGACACGCAGTCCGTCGACGAAAACGGCTTCTTTACCGACTTTTTTCATCGTTTCGCTTATTTCGGGACCGCCGCCGTGAATAAGAACTATTTTAACGCCGATAAGCCAAAGCAGAACTATATCTTCCATAACC
>CAKSQP010000074.1 GCA_934486965.1 uncultured Eubacteriales bacterium | reverse complement strand
CCAAACTTTTCGGAAATTATCCTTTTACAAACGCACTGTTTTTTGCGAGACTTGCAATCGGTAATCTCTGGACGTTTACGGGGCTTCTTATCTCTGTAAAGAGTAAGAAGAAAAGAGCATATTCGAAATCTGAATAAAACGTATGAAAAACTTCGACAGTCCCGGCTTATCGGAATGAAGACCGAGGCACATTTATTCTGTCGAAGAGTATAAAGACCTTGGAAGAGGACGGTTTTGCCGTCCTCTTTATTTTTTTGGGGAGATGCTTGACAATCAGCGTAAAATGATGTATAATGCTTGTTGTGTAACAAATGTTACTTATCAGGAGGTATATATGTCTGAATTTTCAAAAAAACACCCGCGACTTGCGGAGACCGGAGACTCTTTACTGTCTCTTCTTTCCGGAAGTTTTGCATTTATTGCGGTTCTCGCGGTCGGAATAAAGCAGTTTATAAAAAAGAGGAAAGACAAATGAAGACTGCGGTAGTATACATACACGGAAAAGGCGGCTCTGCACAAGAGGCGGAACGCTATAAATATCTTTTCCCCGCAGACGAGGTTATAGGTTTTGATTATAAAGCACAGACTCCGTGGGAGGCAAAAGATGAATTTTTACGGTTTTTTACAGATACGAAGAGCCGTTTTGACAGAATTTTTCTGATTGCAAACAGCATAGGTGCGTATTTTACTATGTCTTCGTCCGTGGGCACGTTTATAGATAAAGCATACTTCATTTCGCCTGTTGTCAATATGGAAAAACTTATTATGAATATGATGAAAGCCTCGAATGTTACGGAAAAAGACCTTGCCGAAAGATCGGAAATTAAAACAGATTTCGGCGAAACGCTTTCGTGGCGGTATCTTTGTTATGTAAGGGACAATCCGCCGGAATGGAAAGTCCCGACTTGTGTTCTGTACGGCGAAAATGACGCTCTGACGTCTTTTGCAACAATGTCGGCTTTTTGTGAAAAATGCGGCGCTTCGCTTTCAGTGATGAAAGGCGGCGAACATTGGTTTCATACGGCGGAACAACTTGAATTCCTTGATAATTGGCTCAGAAACTCTTAAACGCCGCAGGTGCGGAACCTAAAATACTGTATAAAAATCAAATACGCCTGCGCGGCATATAATTTTTTCAGAGTTAAAACTGTAGAAAACAGCAATAATTTTTATTATTTATAGAAAATCGGCAGATCGATTATGGTCTGCCGATTTTTGCCGTAAAATGTAAAATCAGCGTTGACTGATATTAAAATAAATGATATAATAATTGTATCATAATGTATAAAAATATTAAAACTAATTTAAGAAATGAACTTTTAGAACTTCTTTTCAAAAAATCGAAATAGGGAGAAATAACTATGATAACAGGTGAACTGAAAAACAAAATTGATTCTTTGTGGGATATCTTTGCGGCGGGCGGAATTGTAAATCCGCTTGATGTCATTGAGCAGATTACATATTTAATGTTTATACACGACCTTGACGACAGCGATAAACTTCACGAAAAAGAAGCCGTCATGCTCGGACTTCCTTATCAGAGTATATTTGCAAAAGAAGTTCAGGTCGGAGACAGAACCGTCGACGGCTCGCAACTCAGATGGTCGGTTTTTCATGATTTTCCTGCCGGAAGAATGTATTCGGTCGTTCAGGAATCTGTTTTTCCGTTCATTAAAACTCTCCACGGAAACAAGGAAAGTGCTTATTCGAAATATATGTCCGACGCAATTTTTAAAATTCCGACGCCTCTTGTCCTTGATAAAGTAGTGACGGCTCTTGACGGCATTTATGAACTCATGAACGAAAATCAATCGTCGGACGTCCGCGGCGATACTTACGAATATCTTCTTTCGAAAATATCGCAGTCGGGTCTTAACGGACAGTTCAGAACGCCCCGTCACATTATCAAAATGATGGTTGAACTTATGGCACCGACATCGACCGAAATTATCTGTGATCCTGCGTGCGGAACTTCCGGATTTCTTGTCGCGGCAGGGGAATATCTCAAAGAAAACCGCAGGGACGAAATTTTCTTTAACAGACAGAAAAAAGACCATTATATGAACGGTATGTTTCACGGCTTTGATATGGACAGAACTATGCTCCGTATCGGGGCTATGAATATGATGACGCACGGAGTGGACAACCCCTATATCGAATACCGAGACAGCCTTTCCGATCAGAACCCCGACAGGGATAAATATACGCTGATCCTTGCAAATCCGCCGTTCAAAGGAAGCCTTGACTACGATACGGTTTCCGAAGATCTTTTAAAAATGTGCAAAACAAAAAAGACAGAACTTCTGTTTATCGCCCTGTTTATCAAAATGCTTCAAATAGGCGGAAGATGTGCCTGTATTGTTCCCGACGGAGTTCTTTTCGGCTCTTCGACGGCTCATAAGGCAATCCGTAAGGAAATTATAGAAGAAAATCGTCTTGAAGCCGTTATTTCAATGCCTTCCGGTGTTTTCAAGCCGTATGCTGGTGTTTCAACGGCGATACTTATATTTACCAAGACCGGACACGGCGGCACCGATAATGTGTGGTTCTACGATATGAAAGCCGATGGTTTTTCTCTTGACGATAAGCGTTCACCCGTTGCCGAAAATGATATTCCCGATATTATTGCTCGTTTCCGTAACCGCGAAGCCGAAAAGGATAGGGCAAGAACCGAAAAATCGTTTTTTGTCCCGAAAGAAGAGATTGCCGGGAACGATTATGACCTCTCGATAAATAAATACAAAAAGACGGAATATAAACCTGTTGAATATCCGCCTACAAGCGAAATCATGGCAGACCTCAGACAACTCGAAACCGAAATCGAGAAGACGATGAGAGAATTGGAGGATTTATTGAAATGAAGAAAGAAATCATTGAATATTTAGGAAAGAATCAAGGTTCTGATATTCATCAAATTTCCAAGGCACTGAATGTTGAGGAAATCAGTATTTTGCGAGCGGTAAACGAATTATCAAATGATGGCTATGTAACATTATGCACACCGGTTCATCTTAGCGATGAAAATTCGTCTAGTGTCAGATATAAATTGACTGAAAAAGAATTTAAGAAATAGAAAATTTCAATTTACAGGTATGAATGATGATAAATAAAACTCTTGGGGAACTTTGTAACATCGTTTCCGGTGGTACTCCGTCCAGATCAAAAGCGGAGTTTTGGACTGATGGTAATATCCCATGGATTAAAATAGGAAATATAAAAAACAAATATGTAACTGAGGTAGATGAGTATATAACTCAGGCAGGTCTTGAAGGATCATCAGCAAAATTGCTTCCCGAGGGAACGGTTTTGTATACTATATTTGCGACTTTGGGTGAAGTAGGTATATTGACATTTAAAGCAAGCACAAACCAAGCCATAGCAGGATTGACTATAAAAGATAGCAGCCAATTGGATACTGATTATTTATACTACTATCTAAAATCTAAAAAAGGATATGTCAACAATATCGGAAGAGGCGTGGCTCAAAATAATATCAATATGTCAATACTGAAAAATTTTGAAATACCTCTTCCTGCAATAGAAACACAGTTTCAAATAGTAAAATTGCTTGATAAAGTGACCGATATAATTATTACTCGTCAGCAGCAACTCCAAAAACTTGATGAACTTGTAAAAGCCCGATTCGTCGAGATGTTTGGAGCAATGAGCGAAGAAGTTCCGCTGTCGTATTACATTGGCGGTCTAAACGCAGGAAAAAGTCTTGCTGGTGAAGAAGAAAACCCCAATAAAGTACTGAAAACAGGGGCAGCAACTTACGACTATTTTGATGAAACTCAGATTAAAAATCTTCCGATTGACTATGAACCACAAGAAAACCATCGTGTAAAAGCTGGGGATGTCATCATTAGTCGCATGAACACGGCAGAATTAGTTGGTGCGGCAGCGTATGTATGGGATGTATCGGAACACATTTACCTTCCAGATAGATTGTGGCGAGCAGAGATTAAAGAAACGGCAAATCCGATTTTTGTGTGGCAAGTGTTGATCCAAAGTAGCACAAAGGAAAGCATTCGTCGTATAGCTTCTGGGACAAGCGGCAGTATGAAAAATATCTCCAAGCCCGGTCTGCTGGGAATTCGTGTGGTAAAAGCACCGATTGAGCTGCAGGAGCCGTTTGCAACCTTCGTCGAACAGACCGACAAATCAAAATTTATCATACAACAAGCCCTTGATAAAACACAATTATTGTTTGACAGTTTAATGCAAAAATATTTTGGATAAACAGAAAGAGAGGTATATGTATGGACCCGAATACTGCGATGGAAGCAGCTACCGAAGGCGCCAAAGCTCTGACAAAATTTCAAGAAATTCTTCAAAAAATTTTTAATCCCAAATGGACTAAGTCACAAGCAGATGCGAATATGGATACATATGAACGCAAATTACAGATGATTCGTAATAATCCAGACATGGAGATTGCTTTTATAGGAGATGAAATGTATGCAAAGAAGAAGGATACAGAAGAATTGATTTGTCGTGCTGAACAACGGACTTTAACAGATATTGTTCGTCAAGAAACTAATATTGAAAAAGTTCTAGATGCGACGAAAAAAGAATTAACTGCGATAAATGTGGTGTCTGATAAACCAGTTGATGATGACTGGATTATCCGTTTCTTCAATATTGTTAAGGATGTCAATAATGATGATATGCAGTATCTTTGGGGGAAAATTCTAGCTGGAGAGATATCTTCACCTAAAAGTTTTTCCTTGAGGGCACTTGACACTTTGAGAAATATAAGCACAGATGAAGCTCAGGCATTTCAGAAAGCTATTCCCTTGATTCTACGTCATGGAAATGTTTATTTTATATCATCGCAAAACGAGATATTAAAAGAATATAATATATCAATGCCAGATGTCTTATCACTTGATGAGTGTGGACTGCTCAATTCTAGTGGTACATTATCATTAAATTTACATATTGCCAAAGGTAAAAATGAGTTTATTTTTGGTACTGATACCCTTATATCTGTTAATGGATTAAAAGAGGAAACAGAAAAAATAAGACTTGGAGTTCATACTCTTACTAAAGTTGGGGTCGAACTATATCAAGTTCTTTCGCAGATATCGAATAAAGAATATATGTGCACTCTTGCCAAACAGATTTTTGAAAAAGACAGCAGTAAATTGCAAACGTCTGTTCATGAAATTACATTTTTAACGCGAGCGTCGGAGGGCGATTATTTCAAATATTCTGAAACACCTATAGCATTGTTTGCCCCGAGGGCGAATGTTTGATTTGGGGGATTTTATGACCAACTTTGATTTCTTATTGAAGGACAGGCAGTTTGACGCTTTTTCGGAAGTCGCCGTTGCTGCCGAAAATATCCTACATATCGATGTCTCTTCCTGCGTTATAAACTGCCGCAGGGCGATGGAGTTCGCGGTAAAATGGATGTATTCGGTGGATTCTTCTCTTTGTATGCCGTATCGTGACGATTTGTATAATCTGATGAACGGAGACGGTTTCCGCAGCCTCGTCGGCGAAGATTTATGGCGGCGTATGGATTTTATCCGCAGAGTTGGAAACAGTGCGGCTCACGGCGGAAAGAAAATAACCGAAGATCAGGCGAAACTTTGCCTTGAAAATCTTTATATTTTCCTTGATTTTATAGCCTATTGCTACGGAAAAGATTATGAAGAAGGGAAGTTTGATAAATCTCTCCTTGAACAGAAATCGGAAACGGCTGCCGCAATTCCGGAAAGAGATATAGACCTTGAAAAACTTATCGAAGAAAACAAGGCGTTGAAAGAAGAATTGAGTGCTCGTCGTGTGGATAAGCAGCAGAGTTATGTTCAGAAGCCTCTTGACCTTTCCGAATATAAAACGCGGAAGATATATATTGATTTTATGCTTCAGGATGTCGGCTGGCAGGAGGGAAAAGACTGGCTTAACGAAGTCGAACTTCCGGGAATGCCGAATAAATCGGAAGTCGGATATGCCGATTATGTGCTTTACGGTGACGACGGCAGGGCGTTGGCTGTCGTCGAGGCGAAAAGGTCTTGTGAAGATGTTGCAAAAGGCAGACAACAGGCGAAATTATATGCCGATATCTTAGAAAAGAAATACGGTCGCCGTCCGGTAATTTTCCTCACAAACGGTTTTGAAACGCGAATACAGGACAACCTTTATCCAGAACGCAGGTGTTCCGGCATCTATTCAAAACGCGATCTTGAAAAACTTTTCAATCTTCAGCGGTTGAGGACAAGCCTTAAAAATGTTTCTGTAAATAAAGAAATTGCCGGAAGATATTATCAGGAGGGTGCTATAAGAGCGGTATGCGACAGTTTCGGCAGCAAAAATCGCAGAAAGGCATTGCTTGTTATGGCAACGGGCTCCGGCAAAACACGAACGGTTATTGCTCTTTGCGATGTGCTTTTGCGGCACGGTTGGGTGAAAAATATCCTTTTTCTTGCCGACAGAAATTCTCTTGTAACTCAGGCGAAACGTTCTTTTGTCAATTTGCTTCCCGATTTGTCGGTGACGAATCTTTGCGAAGAAAAAG
Source organism: uncultured Eubacteriales bacterium (assembly GCA_934486965.1). Classification (GTDB taxonomy): domain Bacteria; phylum Bacillota; class Clostridia; order Oscillospirales; family UBA644; genus Geddesella. Next base: position 1,163 of record CAKSQP010000074.1, on the reverse strand, counting down.
ATAATTACACGGCTCATTGCGTCTTCTCGACTTATCAGACAATGATGAACTGTATTGATTCGGTTAAAACTCAAGACGGGAAACTTTTTACCTGCGGACATTTTGACCTTGTTATCTGCGATGAGGCTCATCGGTCGATTTACAATAAATACAGGGATATTTTCAGCTATTTTGACGCTCCTCTTGTCGGGCTTACCGCAACTCCGAAAGACGAAATAGATAAAAATACCTATGAGGTTTTCGAACTTGAAAACGGCGTTCCGACTTACGGTTATGAACTTGCCCAAGCGGTTAAAGACGGTTATCTTGTCGATTTTATGTCGGTTGAAACCCGTCTGAAATTCATAGAGCGGGGGATTGTATATGACGAACTTTCGGATGAAGATAAGCGTGCTTATGAAAACACTTTTGAGGACGAAAACGGCGATCTTCCCGAAATGATAAACTCTTCGGCTCTTAACGACTGGATTTTTAACGAAGATACGATCAAAGAAGTTCTGAATATCTTGATGACTAACGGCCTTACGGTTGATTACGGTCAGAAAATCGGTAAGACGATTATTTTTGCGAAAAATCACAGGCATGCGGAAAAGATTTTTGAAGTATTCAACAAACAGTATCCGCATCTGTCTGGATTTGCAAAGGTTATAGACAATCAGACAAATTATGTTCAGAGTGCTATTGACGAATTTTCCGATCCCGAAAAATATCCGCAGATCGCAATTTCCGTCGATATGTTGGATACAGGAATCGATGTTCCGGAAATTCTCAATCTTGTATTTTTCAAGAAAGTTATGAGCAAGGCGAAATTCTGGCAGATGATAGGCAGGGGAACGCGTCTTTGCAAAAATCTGATTGACGGCAAAGATAAAGACAAGTTTTATATCTTTGATTTTTGCGGTAACTTTGAGTTTTTCAGAATGAATAAGGGTCGTCCTACGGCAAATATGATAGCGGTTCAAGGCGCGATTTTTCATTTGAAAATGCAGATTGCATACAAGTTGCAGGATATTGTTTATCAGACTCCGGAACTTATCGAATTCAGAAAATCCCTTGTTGATGATATGCTCCGTAAGGTTCGGGAACTTAATAAAGAAAATTTTGCCGTTAGGCAGCATTTGAAATATGTGGAACTTTATTCCGAAGAGGAAAATTACAATGCT
>CAKSQP010000073.1 GCA_934486965.1 uncultured Eubacteriales bacterium | reverse complement strand
CATCTATATTCCGAAAAGAACCGTAAGACCGGAATCTCTTTATAAATGTGCTGATGACGGTTCCGAAAATAAGAATTGCCGCCAGAATTATAATAATGAAAGTCACCGCAAATATTACGGGGATACTTCCGAAGCCGTTGAATGTCATTTATTCAATATTTCCTTTTTTTGATGTATTATCAGAAATGTCCGCTGCTTCCGCCGTGGCTTGTTCCGGAAGATGACGAATGGAAACCGCCGTCAGACGAAGAATCGTCGTCCTTCGGCTTTGCGACCCTGCTTACCGTTCTGTAAAGGAACAGATCGCGGCTTTCGGTTATATTCATACTTCCCTCTTTGACATAATTATCGGCAGCGGTCTGGAATTTTACGCTTTTGAGTTTTCCTTTCATAACCGCAACAACGATAAGCGCGACTATAAGCCCTATAACCAGACTTACGGGAATCGCAAGAAGAGAAAGCGGTTCTTTTTCGTAACTGTAATCTGTGTCGGTGTCCCCGTTTCTGTAACTTACGATATAACTGTTGCAGCGGTCAGCAAATTCGATAAATGCGCTTTCATAATCGCCCGAAGAAAGATATTCAAGAATACCGTCCCCTATCGCATCGCTTTTTGAATTTGAAACGGCATATTTGCAGTCGCCTGCCGTGGAAATGCACCAACTGCGGTCTTCCATCGCAAGAAGGAGAAGAACTCCGTCCTGCCGATAGCCTCCGTAATCAAAGAAATCATCGGCATATTCAACGACCGTTTTATCGCCTAAAGAATCGGTCGTAACAACAACTATATCTGCGCCGAGCGCCTCGCTTATTCCGTCAAGTTTTTCAAGAACGGTTTCATATTCGTCTTCGGAAAGAAGCCCCGCATTGTCAACAAGTCTCGGATTTGAGGTTTCGGCAAAAGCGGAAAACGAAAAGAGGGAAAGAAGGCAAGCTATACAAACAGTTAAAATTAAAATTCTTTTTTTCATACCGCTTTCCTCCTTAAAGAATATCCGCAAGCCACAGAAGCCACGAAAGTCCGTAGACCGCAGCCCCGATAGCGGCGGTAAGCCCGAAAGTCCACCTTGCGGCGGCTTTTTTATCGACGGGAAGATTTCCGACGAATTTCCCTGTCTGACCGTTCATTGCAAAAGTATATTTTTCGCCGTTCCATGTAGTGTTAAGTATCCATACGGGATAAAGCGCGTATTTTGCCGTACCGTTTGAAAAACGGACGCTTGAATTTTCGGGATTTACGGTCGTATAGCCTGTGACCGTAGACGCAAACGCCGCCTCCGTCGAATGTTTTACTCTGTCGTTTGCGCGGTCGACGCTCTGGTCTGCCGTAACGTCGTATTTATCGGCAAGATATCCCGAAAGATATGCCGTCTGAAAATCGACCGCATCTTTGAAATCAAAAGGCTCGACAGACTCCATAAGGTCGTCCGCCATTTTCGACGAACCGTCAACGGGAACTCTTTCAAAACCGATATTTCCGCCTCTGAAAACGGAATAAAAGCTGGTCTCGGTATAGTCGTAGTCGCTGTCGCTCCATGTCCTTACGGTCGTCGCACGGTATCTGATATCGGCGTCGACATCTGTATCAAAAAGCCAAAACGGAACATAAACACCCTTTACTTCGTCGATATGGTTCTGACTCTTGAAAATTTTCGGAAGAAGTCTTTTCCCCGAAAGGTGTTTCATAAGCCCCGCTTTCGCCGCTTTTTTATCAAGTTTGAACGGAATTATGTAATCGGGTTTCAAGTCTCCCGAAAGGTTTCCCGTCATAACAACGGGGTTCCCGCAGAACGGGCAGGCTGTCGCCGCAGTGTTTTCATCTCCGACGATCTCTCCGCCGCAGGATTTGCAGATATAGGTGCGAAGACCGTCCGTCTCGCCCGTCTCCCATTCCTTTCCGGCAGACGTTTCCCATTGCATATCGTCCGGTTTTTCCTTTGAAAGTTCGGCGTCGTAATCTTTTAAGGTCTCAACATCGAACTCAGTATCGCAATACGGACATTTCATCTTCTGCGACGAACTGTCGAATTCGATCGCTCCTCCGCAGCAGGGACATTTGTATTCTCTGACATTATCCATGATATTTCCTCCCCTGTTTGTTATTTTTCAAGTTTACCGATTATTTTTGAAAGAAACGGGAAAAAGAGTCCCCCGACCGCATTGCCTGCAATTACGACAAGCAAAAATACGAAGACTGTTCCCGAAAGGTTTCCTGCGTTTATAAAATAGAACATATCGGCGACAGAGTGTTCAAAACCGCATAAAATAAAGGTCGGAACGCAGAAAAGTATGCCGATAAAGGTATTTTTCCGTTTATAAATTTCAACGCAGACATAGATAAGAAGTCCGCACATCACGGCGTTTATAAAGGTTGTCGGAAGGCTTTTTTCGAGTTTTGCAGAGGTCAAAGCTACAAAATTTCAGACAGGAGACAGAAGAAATCCGAACGCAAGGCAGCCGACGAAATTGCCGAAAACCGAAAGAACAGTATCAGCACAGAACGCTCCGTCGTTATCGAGAACATAGCCTATCTTTCCGGTATAAAGGTTAAAACCGAGGGCGACGACCGAAATAAGCCCGACGCAGAAAAGAAACGCTCCGACATATCGGTTTTCGCACGAAAGAAACGCCGCTCCGCCTATTGAAATCATTATTCCGGCGGCTATCGATTTTATGAATTCCGCAATCCTTTTTTTCATATTTACCCCTTTGTTTTTCAGATACAGACATTATAACATACAAAAAAAGACAGGTCAAGACAAAATCCTCCGTATTCCGGAGGATTTCAATATAAATTCAATATATGTCGACAGTGCCGCACTTTGTCTTTATGAAGCCGATAAAGGCGTCATATTCTTCCTTATTTGCAAAAGAAGCCATCGGTATAATATAAGCCATAATATTATTGATATGTATATAAACAAATCTGTCTTTTATAATACTGATTCGTTCTACCGACGAATATTTCTGTTCTATCCTGTTTTCGGGCGTTGTTTCGGTAAAAGAATCTTCATCGAATTCTATTACGGAAGTCGGGGAATATGCGGGCTTGCCGGTTTTTTTCATGCTTTTGACAGCCACCCTTGTAAAAACCGAAAAAAACGGTTTCAAAAGCAACTGTAAAACTGTGAAAATAAATATCGGAGCAATTGCCTGAATCAGGCCTTCGGTGGTAAACCCGTATTCAACAAGTGCCCTGACCGCCAAAAGAACCGTTAAAACGGCGATTATAACCCTCAGGGAAAAAAGTTGTTTTTTGCCGTACGGAGACTTTGTCAAATGGAATAAATTGTAATCAACATAATCACGCTCGGATAAATTTACATCAAACCTGAATTTCATTTTTCTCTCCCTGTCATGTATTTTTATCGGTTTTCACTTCAATTCCGCGGTCTTTCAGAAAGCGTAGAAGTTCGGATTCATAAATTTCGACGGCTTCCGTTTCATAAAGGTCGATCTCTTTGCCGTTCTTCAGAAGAATCACATAAGAAGCACCGTCTATGGTATCTCCGAAAGCATTTTTTCTGTCGGGTCGGTAAAAAACATTACGGATCTCGTCATAATCGTGATGTTCGCCTTTAAGCGACCAAAACGAAGAATTATCCGTAAAGCCGTCGTTCAGAAAGCGCACATTGCTTTTTTCCGTAAAAAGGCAGAAGACCAGTGCAAAAGAAACGGTAACGGCAAGAAAGATACGCATGAATTTATCCGAACCCCCACTCACAAAACTGTCGGTCATGAAATATTTCCTGAAATCTTTCTTATATAAAAGTCTGTAAAACCGAAATCTTGTAAACCAACTGAGTGCAATCGCAGTAACAAACGCCGCAAAAAGACATACAGGCCAGTTGCTGCCGCCGCCTATCATTAAAACGGTATCGCGGGCATCAAGGAAATCCAAAATGAAAAATACGGCAAAATAGTAGAGCGACGTCGTCGGAATAAGCGCAAGACACGAAACAAAAAAGGAAAGCCATTCTTTTCCGGACGCTTTTTGAACGCCGAGTTCATTATAATCGTCCAAAGCCTCCTTAATATTCGGCATATCTGGAATTTCTGAGGAAGTCTTCAGCAATTTGAGCATACGTTTTTCGTATGATAATTTGTTTTTCTTTTTTGCCAGCATTTTAATTGCTTTGTCTCTGTTTCCCTTTAACAAGGCAAAGAACGCCCCGGAAGAAAAATACGCTTTCGGAGTATCTTCCGAAAAATAAGAGAGATATTCGACAAACTGTTCCCGCGAAAATTTTGCGCTGAAAGCAGATATGTCGCTGTTTGTCATACGCGAAAGTTCGTTAATATAATATGAAAGCAATTTGTCTTTCAAGTCTGCGTTGTTTGAGATCTCCCAACATTTATCGGTCAGAAGTTTCATGACGTCGGAAACACTGCAGAAAGCCTGCCTCATAGCCTCGGCAGTCGCAATACACGGAACACAGAGAGGGTTCAGAGAATTCACATCGCAGAAATCAGCGACATACGGCAAAGGAACGCCTATCGCCTTTTCGGTTTTATCGAAATAAAGGACACTGTCAAGTATTCCGTACAGATTACTGAACTTTGCATGAACGGAATAGCGGAATTCAATAACAAAACCGTAATAAAAAACCTTAATGCTGCGATATTTCAGAATTTTTTCGTCGTGTTTTCCCTTATATTTATCATAAACATCGAACGAAAGTCCGTCGGTTTCTCTGCAAAAATCACCGACAAGTCTTTCAAATTCAGACGTAACAATGTTTATGTACTCTTCTCCCCGCACAAAAACCCCTCTTTCGGCAATCGGTTTTCACTCCGTTTATTATACAAAACCGCGGCATAAATGTCAATAAAAGAACAGCCGTTTTCAGATATAAAAATCTGCGGTGAAAATAAGCGATTCAATGTTGTTTTATGAAGCGTTGCTGTGCAACATGAAGCGGAGGCGATGCCGCCATGAAGCGCTCGTCTTTGACTCTCATGAAACGAAGCGCACTTATTTTTCGGGTAAGGATAATATCATTTTTCATGGGCGGAAGCCCTCTTCATTTTTCCTGCACCGTCAGGTGCGCTTCAATTGAAAAAAGCACTTAAACTTTAAGTTTAAGTGCTTTTTTCATGGAGGCGCCACCCAGATTTGAACTGGGGAATAAAGGTTTTGCAGACCTCTGCCTTACCACTTGGCTATGGCGCCTTACTGTTATTTTATGCGGATAAGGAAAAGATTATTACTCTTCCTTATCTCCGGATAAAAAAATGGAGCGGAATACGGGGCTCGAACCCGCTACCTCAACCTTGGCAAGGTTGCGCTCTACCAGATGAGCTAATTCCGCGTAATATATGACCCTGTCGTTACCGCCGAGGTCATATGGTGCCTCCGGTCGGAATCGAACCAACGACACGAGGATTTTCAGTCCTCTGCTCTACCAACTGAGCTACAGAGGCGTAACCCTTTCGGGTTGGCGACTCGGATGGGGTTCGAACCCACGACCTCCGCCGTGACAGGGCGGCGTTCTAACCAGCTGAACTACCGAGCCGAATATATTTTCGCCGAAGCGTGGTGGGAACAACAGGGCTCGAACCTGTGACCCTCTGCTTGTAAGGCAGATGCTCTCCCAGCTGAGCTATGCTCCCAGATCGCTTTTCGCTACCGAAACACCACTGTTTCTCCGCTGTCGGCTTATATAGAATACCACAGAAAGGTTTCTTTGTCAAGACTTTTTCGTAAAAAAAAATGTAAACAAATTGTAAACAGAAACCGTTGCAAAAATACGGCGGATATGCTATACTGTAATAAGATATTTTACGCTTTGCTATAGGTAGAAGGCAGTCGCTTTAATCTTTATTTTCGCAATATTCATAATGAAAGAGATCGAACTATGACATTTCAAAAGGCAGAGGTAAAAGATTTTTCCGACATAAGACAGTTTTATTGGGACATTTCGGAAGATATTCAAAAGAACAACCCCGAAAACAAAAATCTCGGTTGGGAAAAGGAAGTTTATCCGTCCGATGAATTTATAAAAAACAGCCTTGCGGCAGGAGAGTTGTATACTCTTACCGAAAACGGAGTTTTATGTGCCTGCGTAATTCTCAACAGTAAATATAATGATGGTTACAACGGCTGTGCGTGGAGCACGGACTGTACGCCCGACGAAATTCTCGTGCCGCATGCCCTTGCCGTAAATCCGAAGTTACAGGGAAAAGGCATCGGAAAAACCGTTGTAAAAAACATATTGAATATTGCGAAAGCGGAAAACAAAAATACGGTAAGGCTTGATGTTTTGAGTTCCTGCAAGGCGGCGGAGCGGCTGTATCTCGACTGCGGATTCCGTTTTGTCGAAGCAAAAAACATATATTATGAAGACACGGGGCTTACCGAATATAAAATGTTCGAACTGATCCTGTAATTTTTACGGAGGAAAAATGGAAAAAGAAAACGCATATATCGACGGGGCGATTTCCGTAAAAGCCGTAATCGAAAACGAAAGCAGACCTGTTTTCGGGCTTTACATATCGGAAAAGAAACTCGGCGACAGAAACATAAGATACATTATTTCACAGGCAAAAAAGAAAGGGATAAATCCCGAAACCGTTTCGGCTGATTTTTTTGAAAAGGAAATTTTCGGAAAGACAAACGGCGGAATTGCGGCGGAAGTCGGAGAGCGAAAACTCGCAAACGCCGAAGACCTTCTTTCGAAAGACAAGCCGTTCCTTGCTCTTATCGAAGGCGTTGAAGACCCTTATAATTTCGGATCGGCTCTGCGTTCCCTTGCCGCGGCAGGCGCGACGGGGATAATACTTCCGCAGAGGAACTGGCTTTCGGCGGCGGGGACAGTGATAAGATCTTCGGCGGGAGCGTCGGAAAAACTTCCTGCGGCAGTTCCCGAAGATATCGGAGATTTTCTGAGAGAAGCGAAGAAAAAAGGCTTTGAAATCATTGCGGCGGAGCGAAAAAACGCGGTAAGCCTCTTTGAAACGGACCTGACCTCTCCCCTGCTTCTTGCCGTCGGCGGCGAAAAGAGGGGGCTTTCGAAAAAAGTTTCGGACGAGGTGACGAAAAACGTTTTCATTCCCTACGGCAGCGATTTTCGCAACGCACTCGGAACAGCCGCGGCAACAGCCGTTTTTGCTTTTGAAATTTTAAGACAGAGGAACGCACAATGTACGCAATGATCGCAATGAATATTCTCGGACTGTCGGCTGCCGCCTATGACAAGTTTGCCGCAAAGAAAAACCTTCGGAGAATAAGCGAAAAAAGTTTCGTTATTCTGTCGCTTTTGCTCGGCGGGATAGGCGTTTTTTCGGGGTTTCTCATCTTCAGACACAAGACGAAACATTATAAACTTTTTTATACCGTCGGCTTCATCACCCTTGCGGAATATCTGTTTTTGCTTTTTGTCATGAAAAATCCCGACCTTTCTTATATATTTTCCTAAAAAAATCATAAAAAGACCGATTGACAAGACTATATATTTATGTTATCATAGTCTAAAGAATATTTACTTTATAAAGGAGTTTTAATATGGCAGACGCAGTACTCAGTCAGTTCAAACAGGCAGAAGAAAAAGAAGTCATATCTTCCGACAAGAAGCTTCGTATCGGTATCATAGGCACAGGTTGGATCGCTGAATCCCACGCGGAAAGTTATCTTATCATGCCCGATGTCGAGATTGTTGCTCTTTCCGATATGATTCCCGGCAAAGCCGCTAAATTCGCAGAAAAATACGGCATCAAGGGTGCTAAAATTTACGGTCACCACAGCGA
>CAKSQP010000072.1 GCA_934486965.1 uncultured Eubacteriales bacterium | reverse complement strand
GTATTGTCCGAACGGTTGAGAATATTTTTCATTTCCGAATTGTTTATTATCTTTACATTGTCTCCGGAGTCGGTAATGCAGGTGGTGCGTATACCTATCGCGGTAACCTTGCCGCGGAATCCGTTTACCTCAACAATATCGTCGACATTATACTGGTTTTCAAGAAGCATAAAAGTTCCTGTAACGACGTCCGCGATAAGGCTTTCGGCACTGAAACCGACAATTAAAGCCAAAACTCCGACAGAAGCGATAACAGCGGTCATATTGACCCCGATTATGGTAAGTCCGAGGCAGAGTATAACGATAAACGCTATGTAACTGAGGACACTTGAAATTATCGAAATTACGGAACGCGCGCGGTGACTTTTCGGGTGAAAGAGCCCGAGAACAAGAACAACCGCATTTTTTATAAGGAGAATCCCGGGAACCATAACGCACAGTTTCAATACTTTTTCCGCATCAAACGAAAAGGCCGTACCGAGGTCTTCGGCTTTTATTATTCCCGAAGCAGTTCCCGCAATATATACGACTATAAGCACCGCGGCGGATACCGCAAGTTTTATAAATGATTTCTTTCTCACTTAAAATACCTCGCTTTCGTAAGACATTATAGCATAACAATCTCTGTATATAAAAAGAATTTCCGAATTGGCAGTTGCCAATTCGGAAATTCGACATATTTTTCTGTTTTATTCGGAGAGCATTTCGGAAATTCCGAGGACGATAATACCTGCGACGATGACCGCAATCGAGATATAATGCTTCCACGATAACTTTTCTTTTAAGAAAATTCTGCCCCATATCATCGAAACCGCGCAATAAGCGGATATCATCGGAATACCCGCACGGAACGGCGACCCGACGACAAAGATATAGAAAAACTGTCCTACCGTTTCGCAAAGTCCGCCGACAAGTTTCGGCGCGTCCCTCTTGATTTTAAGCGGGGATTTTTTGATTATTACGACATAGATAAACGCGGCTATCCCCATAAAAAGGAAGGTGAGTTCATAAGCGACGTTCGCAACTTTTTCCTCAAGCCAGTTGCCGAGAATAAGAGTATCGGTAAAAGTTCCTGCGGCGTCAAGGATACAGTAAAGTATCGGAAGGGCTATCGCAAGCGGGCTGAAAGCGTATTTGATATTTGCCTTTTTCTGCCTCAGTTCTCTCGCTTCGTCGTTTTCGCGGTATTCGACTATTCCGAGGACGATAACTCCCGCACAGACTAAAATTACGCCCGAAACGTTAAGAAGTCCTGTGTCGGTTCCGGGAATAAATATAAGGCAGAGAAGCCATGCTATCGCGCCCGAAGAGTTGCAGACGGGCGACGATATCGAAAGTTCGATATAACGAAGTCCGACATAGCCGAGTATCATCGAAAGTATGTAGAAAAACGACGCAGGCAGATATTTGACGATATCCGTAAAGGTTACCGAAACGCCTCCGATGAAGATTTCGTACATCGCGTGAAGTCCCATAATGAGACCGACAGCCATTACCATTTCCCAATGGCTGTATTTATCGTCGGGCTTCGACCCTATTTTGCTGAACAGGTCGGAACCGCTCCAGAAAAGAAGCGCAAGAAGCGCAAAAAAGAAATAAAGCATAAGAGATCCCCTTTTTTATAAATAACACATTGATGATTATATCAGATTTTCAGTGTTTTTGCAAGTCTTTTCCGATATTTGCCGAAATCAGTCAATATTGTAAGAAAAGCGCCCTACCGTGCCGTCATAAAAGACAGAATCAACATACCATTTCACCCGTTCTGTTATTTTCCTGTTGTCGGGCTTTTTTGTGAGGTTGACTGTCGGGCGGATATATGTTAAGATATTATATATAATTTTATCTATACGGTGATGAAAATGCTGAAAAGAGAATTTTTATTAAAAATACTCAATCATTATTGCGATTCGGTATGGGAATACGACCGTACGGGCAATAAAATTTTTATTCATTTCGATAAAATCGCAACGATGTACGCCGACAAGACTTACGACGCCGACGAACTCCGCGAAATTTTCAAAACAAAAATTCTTTTCGGGGTCGATATTACGGTCTGGGAAAAGTTTCTCACCAAAGAATATCTGCAGAGTTTTTTCGACAGCGACGTAAAAAACGACACGTTCTTCCTGCGTTTCAGGCTTTCTTCGGGAGAACTGAAATGGTACGACATCTATATCGAGCGGGAGGACGACGAAAAACTGCTGATAACGGGAAGAGATATCCACGGCACGATATCACGGCAGAGTTCCGTCGGAGGAGCCGACTCCGCCTGCGACAGTATAATCAATATCGACTCGGAATCAAAAAACTATATCATAAGTTACGCCAACGGAAAAGATACGACGAACGAAACTTTCCCCGATTACGATAATATGGCGGAAAATCTTGCCGGAAAATATTGCGCCGCGTCCGAAAGAGAGGAAATTTCGAATAAGATAAGACTGCCGGCGATCATTGCAGGCCTTTCAAAAAACAACGAGTATTCGGTCTTTATTACGACCCTCGGCAGAAACGGCGAAAGAGCATATAAAAAACTTTCATTTTCATATCTCGACGAGGCAAAAAGAATAATAACGCTTATCCAGGTCGACATAAGCAAGATGGTCAAGAGTTATGAAAATCAGGTGGAAATAGCGAAAAAAGACGGCGACCGCGACTTTTTAACGGGCGCATACAACCGTAATTTTTACGAAAAAAACATAAAGAATCAGACTGTCTCCGCAGGCATTGCGATGATAGACATTGACGATTTCAAACTCTGCAACGACACCTACGGACACGCCTCGGGCGACGCCGCCCTTGAGACGCTCGGCAGGATTTTAAGAAAGAATATCCGCAGTAAGGATATGCTCATACGCTACGGAGGCGACGAATTTCTGCTCATCATTTCGGGTTCCGACCGCGCAAAATTCACGGCGTTGCTTGAAAACATCAGAAAAGAAGCCGAAGAAACGATAGTTCCGGGTTATCCGGAACTGAAACTCTCGGTAAGTATCGGAGGAGTTACAGCCGACAAAGAAACGGTAAGAGACGCGATAGCGCGCGCCGACGGATATATGTACCGAGCAAAAAAACGCAAGAATTCGGTCGTTACGGAAGCCAACGGCGACGAACGGGGAGAAGAACCGAAACCGTTAGTCCTCATAGTCGACGATTCCGAACTCAACAGGCTCATTCTTTCCGAAATACTTTCCGAAAATTTCAGTATTCTCGAAGCCGAAAACGGAAAACAGTGTCTTGAAATGATAAGTCAGTACGGAACGGGAATTTCAATCATTCTTCTCGATATTATAATGCCCGAAATGGACGGGTTCGAAGTCCTTTCACGCCTGAACGACTCTCACATAACGGAAGATATCCCCGTGATCATGATATCGAGCGACGATTCCGACTCAAACATAAGAAAAGCATACGAACTGAACGTTTCGGAATACATAAAACGTCCGTTTGATACCGACGTCGTACGCAGAAGAGTAACGAACACCATACGTCTTTATTCAAAACAGAGAAGACTTATATCGATGATAAAACAGCAGTCGGGCGAAAAAGAAAAGAACGACCGCATGATGATAGACATTTTAAGCAATATCGTCGGCTGTCGCAACGGTGAAAGCGGTCCCCATATTCTGCACACAAACGAAGTCGCCCGTCTGCTCGCCGAAAAACTTGCCGAAAGGACCGACAAATATCATATCACAAGGCAGGAATGTTCGCTTATCGAAGCCGCCTGTCCCCTGCACGATATAGGGAAAATCGGCATTGACGAAAAAATACTCAATAAAAAAGGCGGACTTACGCCCGAAGAATCCGAAATAATGAAAACGCATACGGTTCTCGGAGAACAGATACTTTCGAACCTCGGCATCTATAAAAACGAGCCGATAGTGAAGATTGCCGCCGAGATATGCCGTTCGCATCACGAAAGGTTTGACGGAAAGGGCTATCCCGACGGGCTTATCGGCGACAAAATACCGCTCTCGGCTCAGGTCGTTTCGATTGCCGACGCTTACGACGGACTCGTAAGTCCGAGCCGCGAAGAAGGAATTCCACACGAAAAAGCAATCGAAATGATTCTTAACGGCGAATGCGGGAAATTCAATCCCGTAATTGCGGAATGTTTCGCCGAAATAAGGGATAAAGTCATGGAAATATATTCCGACAAAGACGGAGGCTCGATGTGAAAAGAAAAATAAAAGCCGTATTTATCGCGTTTCTTATTGCCGTCTCTCTTTTTGCGGTCTCCGCATGCGGAACTGCGACGGCGGAAGACGACAATCTGCCGACTCTTGTTATCGGAAGCGACTATTACGAGCCTTACAACTATATTGACAATTCGGGCAATCCGACGGGTATCGACGTTGAAATAGCGACGGAAGCATGCCGAAGACTGGGTTACAAGGCAGATTTCAGACAGATACAGTGGGACAACAAAGAAGAATTGCTCGAAAACGGAGAAGTCGACTGTCTCTGGGGCAGTTTCTCGATAAACGGAAGAGAAGACGACTATAAATGGGCGGGGCCTTACATGCAAAGCCGGCAGATTATCGCGGTCCGCGCGCAAAGAAATATATACAGTCTTTCCGACCTTGAAAATATGAACGTTTCCGCGCAGTACGGCTCAAAGCCCGCGGAGATACTGTCCGACGGGAGCCTTGGGTTTTCGGTAAAGAACATTTACTGTTTCTCATCGATATCGGAAGTTTTTATTTCAATGAGAAACGGTTATACCGACGCCTGCGCAGGGCACGAAACGGCAATAACGGCACTCATGGGCGACGATTCGGCCGAATACAGAATTCTTGATGAACCGCTGCTCATTGCCGACCTCGGAGTCGCGTTTTCAAAAGAAGAGAAAGACTTCCCCGTCGAAAGCCTTTCGGAAGTTCTCGACGAGATGAAAAAAGACGGAACGATAAAAAATATTGTTATAAAATACGGGCTTGACCCCGAAAAAGTTTCGGGATAGGCAGAGGAGATGATTCCGACGGACAGAATAAGAAAAAAAGCGAAGGACGCAGGATTTGCCGTAACGATAGCAGCCGTCGGCATATTCATTATCGTCGGTTCGTTTTTCATCGGAAGATTTATCAGTTTTGAAAATGCTGAAAATAATCTTTCGAAAGCGGTGGAATATCTTAAAGAGCAATGCGTAAGTTACGATGAGATCATACTTTCCGACGAAGTAAAAAGTCTGGTACGCATTACCGAAAAAACGTCGGAGGTCGCATTTCATTTCAACAAAGACACCGCAGAATACCCCGAAAACTGGCTTAATGATTTTGCGGTAAACCAAAGGATATCGGCAATAAAGATAGTTGACGAAGACCTTAGAACGGTGTTTTCATATTCCGAAACGCCCTCTATCGGCGGCTGGGATACACTTATCGGTAACGACGCAGTAATATCAGTAATTAAAAATCCGAAAACGATCTATTCCGAAAGAGTTACAAAAAGCGGACTTTATTACGATATTGCAGTCGTTTCGAGAAACGACGACAAGGGCGCGGTGCTCTGTTGTTTTCAGCAGGACAGAAGTATTCTCGAAACAAAACAGTCGACGGTCGAAAATCTGATTGCAAGCCATGAACTTATGCTTGACGGAAGAATTTTTCTGACCGAAGGAAACAAGATAATCGGTACAAATATAAAAAATCCGGACAATATGTCGACCGACAGTTTCCCTCTTATAAGAGAACTTGAAGAGCAACCCGTTTCCGAAAAACTCATTCGGCTTACCGAAGAAAACGGTTATGTCTGGTATGCGGGGAAAGCCTCCTGCAGGAATTACGGAATTTACATCTTCTATCCCGCCAAAAACGTTTTTTCGGAATGTCTTGTCATTATGTCGGTCGCCGTTACGGTCTATATTATTTTCGTACTGTCGGCGATCGCCCTGAGAATAAGGAACAATCACGCGCACCTCAGGGAAATAAAAGACAAATACGAAATAATCGACGCGATAAGCAATATTTACGTTTCAAGCGTTCTGATAGACATTAAAAACGACAGTTACGATTTTATCCAAAGCAAATACGGGACGGGCAAACGCGCGGGGGCTGACACCGCGGCAGAATTCGTAACAAAAGTATGCCCGAACCATGTCGGCGAGGAGTACAGAAAAGAATATTCGGAATTTATCGACCTCGAAACTCTCGGAGACAGGCTTGTCGGCAACAATTATATTTATTATGTCTACCAAAGTCCCAAAGGAATATGGCTTCAGGATATTCTCGTGGAAAAGGAACGGGACAAAGACGGAAAACTCTGTTCCGCACTTCTTATAGTAAGAAACATCGACGCTTTCAAGCAAAAAGAGGTTTCATATCAGAAACAACTTGAGCAGGCGGTCGAAAAAGAAAGGCAGGCAAACAGCGCCAAGACCGATTTCCTGCGCAGAATGAGCCACGACGTAAGAACTCCGATAAACGTAATAATCGGAATGACAAATATTGCGCGCAAGAACCGCGAAGACATTGAAGTACGCGATTACTGCGACGCAAAAACGCTTGAAGCCGCAGAGTTCCTTATCGAACTTGTCGACGATATTCTGACTATAAACAAACTTGATTCGGGTGAAACCGAACTCAAAGAAGAAAAGTTTGTCTTAAACGATATTGTTTCCGAACTTTCGTCGATAATTTCGGCGCAGGCGCTTGCCAAAAACGTTACAGTCGCAGATCCCGAAATAACGGCGGAACATTCGGCGTTCATCGGAGACGCTCTCTATTTCAGACAGATAATCCTAAACATAATGACAAACGCCGTAAAATACAATAAAGACGGCGGGAAAGTAACGACTTCCTTCACCGAAATACAGAAAGACGGAAAGACATTTATACGGTTTGTCTGCGAAGATACGGGAACAGGCATGAGCCCCGAATATCAGAAACACATGTTCGAACCGTTCTCGCAGGAGAACAGCACCGTCAAAAACGTGTTCGGAGGAATAGGACTCGGTCTTTCGGTCGTCAGAAAACTGACGGAAACAATGGGCGGAGACATCGGCGTGGAAAGCGAAAAAGACGTCGGGACGAAATTCACCGTCACTCTCCCCTTTACTCCGACATCTGCGGAAGACGGAAAAGCGACAAAAGACGAAACGTCGGGACTCGACGGAATAAATGTTTTAATGGCGGAAGACAACGAACTGAATGCGGAAATAGCCGAATTTATTCTTAAAGACAGCGGAGCCGAAGTCACCCGCGTTTCAGACGGAAAAGAGGCTGTCGAAGCGTTTGAACGGTCCGCTCCCGAAGAATTCGACATCATTTTGCTCGACATGATGATGCCCGTAATGAACGGAACGGAGGCGGCGAAAGTTATCCGCAGACTCGACAGACCCGACGCAAAGACTGTCCCGATATTCGCAATGACGGCAAACCTTTTTGAAAACGACATTGAAGAATGTAAAAAAGCCGGTATGGACGAACATATCGCAAAACCGCTGAATGCGGCAAAACTCACGGAAACGATACTTAAATACGTCCGTAAAGAAAGAGGAACAAAATGAACCTTGAACAATTTTACGCAAATGTCGGAGGCTCTTATCCCGAAGTAAAAAAACATTTGATGAACGACTCGATGATCCTGCGTTTTCTGATGAAATTTCCCGAAGACAAATCTTTTTCGACGCTCGGAAGTTCCCTTGCAGACGGAAATACCGAAGAGGCTTTCAGGGCGGCGCACACACTTAAAGGCTTATGCCTGAACCTCGGTTTTAACGACCTCTATACCCCGTCGGCGGAACTCACCGAACTTCTGAGAGCGGGAAAGACCGACGGAGCGGACGAACTTTTCGAAAAAGTAAAGGAAAAGTACGGAACGGTTCTTGACGGAATAAAAAAACTCAACTGAAAAAAGAGGATTGCCTTTGGCTGAGGGCTGATAAGGAAGCATTGGTTTCTCGCAGTAAAATTCCCCATATCTTTGTCCAAAGCCTCGCAAGGCGACAGCCTTGCTGCATTTTGAACTTCGATACAAGAAATTTTACTCTGCTAC
>CAKSQP010000071.1 GCA_934486965.1 uncultured Eubacteriales bacterium | reverse complement strand
GTCCCGCAACGTCTGTCGGGGCAAACCCCCGAAGTCCTTTTTCGCAAAGCAGATATTCCGCCGCTCTCCCCTGACAGAAAACACCGCACACAGCCGCTCCCTCGGCGGAAAAACCTGAAGCGAGAAGTCCCGCGATAAAGCCTGAAAGAACGTCTCCGCTGCCGCCTTTCGAAAGCCCCGAATTTCCGTCTTCGGAAACAAAGAGCCTTCCGTCGGGCGTTGCGATAACGGTATATCTTCCCTTGAGGAGAAGCACGGTATTATGTTTTTTCGCATAAGACAAAGCGACTTCAAAACGGTGTTTTTCAACGTATTCAACGTCTTTGCCGATAAGCCTTGCCATTTCCGCGGGGTGCGGAGTCATTATCTTTTCGGCGGTATGTTTTTTTAAGATATCGCCGTTTTCGGCTATCACGTTTAAGGCGTCGGCGTCGAAAAGAGTCGGGAGACTGCGGTCGATAACCGACATAACAGCCTCTTTATCTTTCGTAAGTCCGCAGCCGACGAGAATTGCCGACGGGGTTCTCGAAGTTTCGGTATATATCGCCTCGGGGACCGCCGTGCAGAGGATATTTTTCACTTTTTCGGGCGCTCTGACGACGCACAGCCCGACGCCCGAAGACATCGCACCGCGCAAAGCGAGAAGAGCCGCCCCCGGCATATTTTCCGAACCGCAGACCGAAAGCAGAGTTCCGAAAGTGCCTTTATTTGAGTTTTCGGGGCGTTCGGGGACGAAATTTTTCACCGCTTCTTCCGTTATTATTTCGGCAAAAACGCCGTTTTCCTTAATTATTTCATCGGAAATTCCGATGTCGGCGACGGTTATATCGCCGCAGATATCTTTTGCGGGGAAAAGAAGATGACACGGCTTTTTCGCGGCGAAGGTCACCGTTTTGCAAGCCTTGCGGGTGCCTGCGGCAACCTCTCCCGAGTCTGCCGAAATTCCCGACGGCAGGTCGCACGCAACGGTGGGTATATTTATATAGGAAAGCAACTTTTTTGCGTTTTCGGGAAGCGAACCGTGAAAACCCGTTCCGAAAAGGCAGTCGACCGCAACGTCGCTCTGCGACAGCAATTCTTTTGCTTTTTCTTCGGTTTCGGGCGAAAAAACGAATTTTTCAACGCTTTTTTCAAGTCTTTCGAAATAATATTCAGAATCGGGAGAAAGCGTATCCGAAAGCAGAATTACGGTCACCCTCTTCCCTTTTTTGGCAAGAAGAGACGAAAGGCAGATGCCGTCGCCGCCGTTGTTTCCGCCGCCGCACAGAACGACGAACGAATTTTTGTTAAAGGAAAGACAGCAGTCGCAAAGGGCTTTTGCCGCGTTTTCCATTAAGACAAGAGACGAGCCGACAGCCTTTGCCGCCGCCTTATCGGCGTTTTTCATCATCTGCGACGTGAGAACGTATTTCCTTTTTTCGGGAAGATTTGTTTCCCCGTCGAAAATCACGGTCGCTGTCGCAATATCTTCGGTATGGGATATCGAAAGAGAAAAGCGGTCGGAAGAAAAATGCGAAAGTTTTCCCGAAAAGGCCAAATACGGTCTTCCGAGAGAAGAATGTCGCACTTCGACGTCTTTAAGGGAAAAACCCGCAATTCCCGTGCCTATCGCTTTCGAAAAAGCCTCTTTTGCACAGAATATCCCCGTCGCAGTCTGAAATTTGCCCGCGCCGCGGCTTTCGATATACGCAAGTTCGCAGTCGGTATAAACGCGGTTTTTGATCTTCTCGAACGCTGCCTTTATTCTTTCGGTTTTTTCGATATCCGTACCTGTTTTATACATATCATTCGCCCGTTCCGAGTCTGCGGTATCTTTGCATATCCGCAAGGATTTCCGCTTTCGGCTCTATAAGAATAAGCGTTTTTCCGACGTTTCTCACGTTAAGGATCGCATAACATTTTTGGTTTTCGGAGTTCTTATCGTAAGAAAGGAAGTCGTATTTCGCGTCAAAACGGGTGTTTTTCAGCCTTGCGGCGACTTCGGGCGTATATTCGCCGAAAGTCTCGAAATCTTTCGTTTTGAAAGAAAGCAGTCTTTTGCGCTCGGTCTTCGTATAGATGATATCGACGTCAAATTCGCCGTCAAGATAGGAATATTCGAATTCCCTGTCAAAACGCATGAACTGTTTATAGCCGACCCAGACGATACCGATTATCGCAAAAATTCCGAGAGTTCTTCCGATAAAGCTCGGGAAACCTATCATCGGGAGAAGAAAGGACAGCAGGAGATAAGCAACGCCCGAAAGAGCGACGCACCCGAAGAAGATAAGCGCCTGAACGGCGTAGTCTTTCGCCTGCTTATGTCTTTTGTAGAGCTGTTCGTAAAAAACGTTGTTTGATACCATTTCAGTGCTCCAGATAATTTTTGATAAGGGTCTCCATAAGTTCGTCGCGGTCTATCTTGCAGATAAGGCTTCTGGCGTTCTTATGGTTCGTTATATAGGTGGGGTCTTCGGAAATGATATATCCGACTATCTGGTTTATCGGGTTATAGCCCTGTTCGACCAGAGCGTCGTAAACCTGAGTGAGGATATTTTTCATTTCCTTTTCTTTGTTGGTTTTAAGAGTGAACCTTATAGTGTTGTTCATATAGTATCTCCTTTCGGAAAATTACTGACGGAGGGTTATCCCCTTTTCTGCGAGAGCCGCAAGGATCTTCGAAACGAAAGCGTCTATCTCGGCGTCCGCAAAGGTTCCGTCTTCTTTTCTGAAGACAAGGGAATATGCAAGGCTCTTATAGCCGGTAGCGACCTGTTTTCCCGTATAGATATCGAAGAGTTTTACGCTTTCGAGATGTTTGCCGCCCGCGGTCTTTATAATATCGACAATATCGGCATTATAAACTTCGTCCCTGCAGAGAAGACCGAGGTCACGGGTGGAGGCAGGGTGCTTGGGAACGGGCTTATATTTCTTTTCTTCGCCGACCGACGCATAGAGTTTTTCAAGAGCGATCTCGGCGCAGTATACCTTTTTGTCGATTTCGTAATTTGCGGCGACAGTCGGGTGGATTTCGCCGAACACGCCTATTTTTTCGCCGTCGGAAAGAAGATATGCGCATCTTCCGGGGTGATAGGACGCGTTATCGGTGCAGGGAACGTAAGAAACGTTCTTTATGTTCATTGCCGCAATGACGCTTTCTATCATACCTTTGAGGGTGAAGAAGTCGGACGCTCCTGAATTATCGTAAAAACCGACGGTAACGACAGTTTTTTCGTTCGGCAGGGTTTCGTCGGACGTCTTTTCAAAGACTTTTCCGAGTTCGTAAAGATATGCTTCGGGGTTTCTGTTATTATAGTTTCTCGAAAGAATTTCAAGCATCGAGGGCAAAGTCGTCGTTCTCATTACAGAGGTGTCTTCACCGAGCGGATTTGAAATTTTAAGGTAATTTCTTCTTTCGTCGTTTTCGGGAACGCGTATCTTATCGAACGCTTTCGGGCCGATAAATGTATAGGTGAATATCTCGGAAAGACCTGCGGCGCGGAGAGATTCGTTGAGTTTTATAATGAATTTCTGTTCGTCGGTATATCCGCCGCCCGACGCCTCGCTCTTAAAGCTTTCGGGCTTGATATTATCGTAGCCGTAAATTCTCGCAACTTCTTCGGAGAGGTCGTATTTCGTTTCGATATCGGAACGGAACGACGGAACGATAACGTCGTGAAGTTTTATTTCAAAGCAGAGGGATTCGAGAATTTTTTCCATTTCTCTGCGGGAAAGCGAAGTGTTGATATAGGTGTTTATCCAGTCGACGTCAAGATGAATCTTCTTCTGAGTTTTATCGGAAGAGTCGATATCGATGACTTCGTCGATAACGTCGCCCGCATCAAGCATTTCGACAAGTTCGCACGCTCTGTCAAGCGCCTCTCTTGTCATGAGAGGGTCAAGCCCTTTTTCATATCTTGCAGAGGCGTCGGTCCTCATTCCGACAGCCTTTGCGGTTCTTCTTATCGACGGACCGAAGAAGTTCGCGGATTCGAAAACGACCGTTTCGGTTTTGTCGGTGATTTCGCTGTTTTCGCCGCCCATAACGCCCGCGACGGCGATCGGCTTTTCGGCGTCGGCAATGACGAGCATTTCGGGTTTCAGGGCTCTTTCTTCGCCGTCAAGAGTTCTTACGGTCTTGCTGTCCCCTGCGCGTCTGACGATGATTTCGCCGCCCTTAACGCAGGCGTAGTCGAAAGCGTGCATCGGCTGACCGTATTCCATCATAACGTAGTTCGTTATATCGACGATATTGTTTATCGAACGTATCCCGCTGTTGCGGAGTTTTTCGACAAGCCACAGAGGAGACGGCGCTATCCTTACGTTTTTGACGACTCTTGCGGTGTATCTCGGGCAAAGGTCGGGAGCGTTCACGGTAACTTTAAGATATTTTGAAACGTCTTCTTTTACGGTGTTTTTGAGTTCGGGCTTTCTTTCGACAAAGGGAACGCCGAAAGTTGCCGCCGCTTCTCTTGCTATTCCTTTAACGGAAAGGCAGTCGGGACGGTTTGTCGCGACGTCGGCTTCGAAAATGACGTCGTCCATTCCGAGAGTTGTGAAAATGCTGTCGCCGGGATTTCCCTCTTTGAGAATCAAAATCCCGTCTTTTATCGCGTCGGGATAATCGTGTTCGGTAAGTCCGAGTTCTTCGACGGAGCAGAACATTCCGTTGCTTTCAACGCCGCGGAGTTTGCCTTTTTCTATTTTATGTCCGCCCGCAACGACCGATTTATGAAGAGCGACGGGAACGACAGCCCCTTCAAAAACGTTTGTTGCCGCGGTTACTATCTGAACCGTGCCCTTGTCGCCGACATCTACCTGACAAACGACGAGTTTATCGGCGTCGGGGTGTCTTTCTATTTTGAGAATTTTTCCGACGGCGATATTCGAGAGCCCGTCCGAAAGAGAACGGAAACCTTTTATTTCGGTGCCGCTCATATTCATGCGGTGCATAAATTCCTTACTGCCTGCGGAAACGTTTGCGAATTCTTTAAGCCATTTATATGAAATATCCATTTTTATGTACTCCTATCTTAAAAGTTTCCGAGGAAACGGACGTCGTTTTCGAAAAGCATTCTTATATCGCTTATCTTGTAGCGCTGCATAACGAGCCGTTCAAGTCCCATGCCGAACGCAAATCCGCTGTATTCTTCGGGGTCTATACCGCAGCCCTCCAGAACTTTCGGGTTGACCATTCCCGCGCCGCCTATCTCGATATAGCCCTCGTCCTTACAGAAAGCGCAGCCTTCACCGCCGCATTTGAAGCAGGTGACGGAGATTTCGCAGGAGGGTTCGGTAAACGGGAAGTAATCGGGGCGGATACGGGTCTTTGCGTTCTCGCCGTAAAGTTTTTTCGCGATAACGTCGAGAGAACCTTTAAGATGAGACATATTTATGCCCTTATCGACGACAAGACCTTCGATCTGATGGAACATCGGAGAGTGGGTGGCGTCGATCTCGTCTATACGGTAAACTCTGCCCGGAGCGATAATCTTTATCGGGGGACGCATCTTTTCCATCGTTCTTACCTGAACGCAGGAGGTCTGCGAACGGAGAAGAATTTCGGGAGAGAAATAGAAAGTGTCCTGACTGTCGCGCGCAGGGTGGTTCTTCGGGATATTCAGGGCTTCGAAATTGTAGTGGTCATATTCGACTTCGGGTCCGTCGACAATGGAATATCCGAGAGAGACGAACGCCTCTTTTATCTCGTCGAGTACTATCGACAGGGGGTGCTTTTTGCCGACTCTTATCTCTTTTCCGGGAAGAGTGACGTCGAGTTTTTCCTCTTCGAGTTTCATTTCAAGAGCAAGAGCGGAAAGTTCGTCCTTTTTGGTCTTTATCGCGTTTTCGATAAACCCGCGGACTTCGTTCGAGAGTTTTCCGACAACGGGTCTTTCTTCGGGAGAAAGTTTGCCCATCTGGGAAAGAACGGCGGTAAGTTCGCCTTTTTTACCGAGGTATTTTACTCTTAAATTTTCAAGTTCTTCAAGCGACGACGTTTCGGAAAGAAATTTTTCCGCGGCGTCCTTTATCTGAGAAAGTTGTTCTTTTATCATTTATTTCACCGTTTTCTGAATATTTTTTGTTTCTTCTTTTATTTTTCTGTCTTTGTTATATGCGATTATCTCTTTTACAAGTCTGTATATCACTGCGGCGACGGGGACTGCGAAAAGCATTCCCGCAAAGCCCGCGAGACGTCCGCCGACATAGACCGCGACAAGCACCCACAGCGCGGGTATCTTCGTTTTGTCCTTTATCAGTCTCGGAAGGACGAATGTCCGTTCAAGCCAGTTGAGAACGATAAAGAAGAGGACGAAAAAGAAAAATTTGCCGGGGTCGACGACCAGAACCAGAAGCGCCGAGAGAAGTCCGCCGATAAACGACCCGAAAGCGGGGATCATACAGCATATTCCGATTATCGCCGAGATAAGGACCGGAAAGTTGAAGCCGAGGATAAAGGAAAATACAAGGAAAAGTATTCCCGACACAAAGACGTCTATAAGACGCTGTATCATATATTCCTCAAAAACCGTCTTCGAAAGTCTGACCGTTCCGAGTATCCACATCGCCGTGCGTTTTTTCGAAAACGCTTTGACATAGTTCGTCATCTGCATTTTAAGTCCTTTTTTATCGACAAGCAGATATACCGAAAAAATAAGTCCGAAGAAAAAGTTTGTTATAAAGCCGATTATTGAAGACGTTACGTTTACAAGTCCCGAAAGCACATCGGCGAATACCTGAGATGTATTATCGAAAATGTTGCGGAAAAGTCCGAGATATTCCGCGATATTTTCCTCGCTCATGTGGAAACGTTCGCCTATCGCCGAAACGACGTTCGTGATGTTCGTATAGTAGGTTTCCATATTCGAGATAAACTGCTGACCGCTTCCGATAATTTCGGGGATAACGAACCATATAAGAAGGAAGATTATCAGCAGAAGAACGATATATACAAATACGAGACTGAAAGTTTTTGCCGCGCGGGGAGCCTTGTTTTTCAAAACCCTCCGCAAAATAAATCGGTTCGTATACATATACGGAATATTCAGTATCAGCGCAATGATTATTCCGATAAACAATGGGGTAAGGACCGCAAGCACCGCTCCGACGACGCCCGTTATCATATTGAGGTTTAAGAGAACGACAACGAGAACGACGGCGTATATAACGAGAAACAGGCAGTCGCGAAATAATTTCTTATTCATATCGAATACACGCTTACTCCGTTCATTATCATATTGTAAATTGCGAAAATGTGCATTTTGTCGCCGTCATGCCCCTCGCTGTCGAAAGTCTGAACGGCGTTTTCGACAACCGCGACGTTTTTCTGTCTGTTGAGTTGGTCGAAATATGCTTTAAGGGAAAGAGCGAACTGCATAACGCAGATGTCGGTCGCTCCCCCGACGATAACGAAATTTTCGACCGATTTTATATTTTCGCGGAGCCATGCCATAAACTCTCCGACGAAAAAGGCGTTTGTCGAATTTTTTTCTATCGTAACCGAATTGCTTCTTTCGGAAAAGAACCGCAGTTCCTCGATAACTTCGCTTTCGTCGCCGTCCATACAGTGCGGAGGATAGGTCGCGAACTCAACGCTCTCCTCGGTATGTTTATCCGCAAAGAATATCTTTTCGGAATGGACGAAATATTCGTTTACCTGTACGATTTTAGGGATTATCTCATTAAGACGCGGCGAATACATATTGCCGTGCTTGAAAAAACCGTTTATCGTATCCATATTGATGACGACGGTCCGTCTCGGATTTAAGGCGTCGGTTCGGATATCCGTCACCATATCGAGAACGAAATCTTCGAATTTGTTTGAAAATATCTTCATTTTGTCCCGACCTCTTTCATTCGGATTATTTCGGCGTTTCTTTCTTTTGCGGAAATACGGTAGACCGCAGAGCCCATGACCGACGCTTCGACGCCCGCCGCGGCGACTTTTTCAAGGTTTTCCGAACCTATTCCGCCGTCAGCCTCTATTATATAATTCCAGCCTTTTTCCTTTTTCAGGGCGGCGAGTTCCGTCGCTTTTCCGAGGCAGTTTTCTATC
>CAKSQP010000070.1 GCA_934486965.1 uncultured Eubacteriales bacterium | reverse complement strand
GATCGGGATTGAAGCGATAAGTAACGGCTGTGAAAAGGCTGTTTTCTGCGATAAAGACCCTGTTTCTCTGCGGATTACGCGTGAAAACATCAAAAAAGCGGGCTTTGAGAGCCGTGCCGAGGTCCTTGACTGCGACTATAAGCATTTTCTGCGGCACAGGGCAAAAAAAGGCGAATTCAAAATAATTTTTCTCGATCCGCCTTATGAAACGCCCCTTCTCGAAAAATCTCTTATGTATATTTCCGACGCGGAATGTCTTACGGAAGACGGAGTTATCGTTGCGGAAACTTTGCGCGAAAAGGAAATGCCCGACGAAGTCGGCAATCTCGTAAAAACGAAATCCTATGCTTACGGGCAGGTAGCACTGCATATCTACCGCAGGAAAGAAGAAAATATATGAAAGTAATGGTCACCGGCAGTTTTAACCCGATAACCAGAGGGCATGAAGATATCGTTCTGCGTGCCGCCGAAAAATTTGACGAAGTAATTGTCGCGGTCTTCAACAATGCCGATAAAAAATACGATTTCACCCTTGAAGAAAGGGAAGAACTCTGCAGAAAAGCATTTGAAAACATAAAAAATGTCAGGGTCGTTTCGTCCGACGGTATGGTCGTCGATCTCTGCCGCCGCGAAAACTGTTTTTCGCTGTTGCGGGGGATAAGGAACGGCGACGACCTTGATTACGAAATATATATGCGGGACGCAAACAATTCTTTCGACAGCCGCTGTGAAACATTTTTCCTGCCGGCAAGAAAGGAACTTGCGGAATGTTCGTCCTCGGCAGTAAGGAAACTGATTTCCGACGGAAAGGATTTTTCGCCGCTTGTTCCCGAAAAAACGGTCCGGACGCTTTACGGAATTTTGAAAAGGAGAGGTATCTGCAATGAAAAACAATAACGGTTTTCTTAAAACCTTAAAAGATCTTGAAGATTTGATGGAGGAATCTGTAAGCGTTCCTTTCGTGAAAAACAAACTCATGATAGACGGAGACAGACTCAAAGCGATGATCGACGAACTCCGCATGAGCCTGCCTATCGAAATGAGAGAGGCTCAGAGCATTCTCGACCATAAGGAAAAACTTATGGAAAAAGCGGAGGAAGAAAGTTCGGCAATGGTCGAAAGAGCGAAAAAAACTTCCGAAACCATGCTTTCAAAAGCAAGAAAGAACGCCGCGACGATAATTGCGGACGCCAAGGAAGAGGCGGCAAAACTCATCGACGAACAGGCGATACTCTCAATTGCCAAAGAACGCGCCGAGGGAATCGTCGACCGCGCAAAGAACGATTCGGTAAAAATGCGTAACGTCACGGTAAATTATATAGACGGAATAGTAAACGACGCATATAAGTCTCTTGAGAGAGCGCTGAATGCTGTCGAACAACTCAAGGAAACATACAGTGATGACAAAGAAGAGAAGTAAATTCGTCTTAACGGTCATTGCCGTGCTCGTCTTTGCTTTATTTCTGTCTTCCTGCTCGTTTTTCTCAATTCCGGAAGACGAAAACAAAGGAAACGACGGAAAACAGGACGAGCCCGAAAAGGAAAAGACCGAACTTACGATCGCTTATTTTTCAGGGGAAAAAATCGATCCTTACACGGCGACAAACCGTGCGAACAGGTCGATCATCGGACTTTGTTACGACGGACTTGTCTTTCTTGACGGAGATAAAAAGGCGACGGGCGATATCGCGGCTTTTGAGACCGACGGCTCGACGGCGACTTTTGTAATAAAGGACGGCGCGCGTTTTTCCGACGGTTCGGCGGTGACGGCGGACGACGTTCTGTATTCTTTCGACAGGGCGAAAGCCGACGGTTCGATATATTCTTTCCGATTTTCGAAATATATTTCTTCATGGAAGAAAACGTCGGCAAATACCGTTACCGTAACTTTCAAAAACAAAAACATATATAACGTAAATTTGTTTGATTTTCCGATAATCAAAAAGAATTCTCAGGGAGCATATCCCGACGGAACGGGAAATTACCGTATCTCTTCAAAAGACGGGCTTCTTTATCTCGAACTCAACGGCAATTCCGAAAAAGCCGACGGCTCGGAAATAAAGATAATCAAACTCACTCAGATAACCGATGCGCAGGATCTGAACTATAATTTCAATTACGGAGTTATTCACGCGGCTTACGCCGATCTGTCGGACGGCTCTCAGAGATACAAGGGAAACGTTGAACTTGTCACTTTTATGACGAACAGTCTTGTATATGCCGTCGTCAATAAATCGAAGGGATACCTTTCTTCAAACGGCGTTTCTTCAGCGATAAGCCTTGCTCTCGACCGTAAGAAAATATCCGCCGATGTCCTTGATTCTCTCGGAGATTCGGTATGGCAGCCGTTCAATCTCAACTGGTGCGAACTCAAGAATAAAGATATAAAAAAGGATATTTATTCTTCGTCCGAGGCTCACTCTCTTTTTGAGGCGAACGGGCTGACTCTTCGCGGAACAAAAAGAACGCATTACGGAAAAGAACTTTCTCTTACCGTGATATGCAATAACGAAGACAGGACCAGAGTCAGGATAGCAAACGCAGTTGCCGACAGCCTTAAAGAATCCGGATTTTCGGCAGAAGTCGTGCTGTATAACTGGAACGACTATCAGAAAGCGATAAATGCGGGAGATTACGATATATATATCGCGGAAACGCAGATCGCCGACAATTTCGATATAAGATATATGTTTACCGACGGTGCGGTGAACACTCATTCGGGTTCTCCCTCAACCTTCCTTTCTGCTCTTGACGGATTTTATGCGGGAGACGTCGATGCGGCGGACCTTCTCTCGGCTTTTAACGCCGATATGCCGTTTATTCCTCTTTACTACAACCGTGGGGCGCTCGCCGTCAACAGACTTGTTTCGGGAGACTTTAAGCCGACCGAGGCTGATATCTTCAACGGAATCGAGAACTGGACAATATCGGAGTAACTATGATAAAAAATATACTTTTTGACCTCGACGACACTCTTTTCGACTTCCATGCCGCTGAAAAAAGAGCGCTTAAAAGAACCTTTGAAACGCTCGGTATTCAGGTTTCGGAAAAAGTCCTTAAAAGATACAGTCAGATAAACGCCGAACACTGGAAAATGCTTGAAAAAGGGCTTATAACAAGAGACAGGGTAAAGGTCGGACGCTTTGAAAAACTGTTTGCCGAAACGGGATACAATGTTTCTCCCGAAAAGACCGCGGCGCTTTACGAAAACTATCTTTCGGAGGGGCATATCTTCATTGACGGCGCAGAAGATCTGCTTTCTTTTCTTTACGGAAAATACCGTCTTTATATCGTTTCGAACTGTTCGGCAAAGGTTCAGGACGGCAGAATAAAAAGTTCGGGGATAGCAAAATATTTTGAAAATATTTTTATTTCCCAAAAGATAGGGTTCGATAAACCGAATAAGGAATTCTTCGACGCCTGTTTTTCGGAAATATCCGATTTTTCGCCCGATGAAACGGTTATAATAGGAGACAGTCTTTCGTCCGATATAAAGGGCGGGAAAAACGCGGGCATAAAAACCGTCTGGTTCGATCCTTCGGGAAAAGAAAACGACGGCGATGTTTCCCCCGATTTTACTGTTTCTTCACTGTCGGAAATACCCGCTCTTATTTCGGAAATGTAATATTTTATTCACCCTCGCATAGTAATTTGTGAGGGTGATTTTTTATGTACCGATTCAGCGAATTCAAATGCAAAGAAATAATAAACTCAAGAACCGGAGTAAGAATGGGGTTTGCCGACGACGTCTTCTTCGATCTTGAAAGCGGGAAAATTTCGTCTTTTTCCGTCCCTGCAAAGCCTCGGTTTCTTTTCTTTTCCGGCGAATGTTATATGATACCGTTCGGGGATATAGAAAGGATAGGCGACGACGTCATTATTGTTTCAGCGGAGCCCCGAAAGTGCAGTACGAAAAGCGAAAGAAGTTTCTGGGAACGTTTATTGTCCTGGTTTAAGTAAGAAAGCAGGTGATTTTTTTGAAAAGATTTATTTCCGTAATTCTTGCGGCTGTCTTGCTGTTTTGCTGTTCCGTGCCGCTGACAGCGTCCGATACGGGAGAGAATACCGAGAAAGCCGCTGCGGCGCTCTGGGATTATCTTGACGTTTCGCGTTTCGGCGAAAAAGCCGTATTTTCGGCAGATGTCAAGCCCGAATTCGATTTCGCCGTAAAGTCGGTCTGCCTTATCGAGGCTGAAACGGGAACGGTCCTTTATGAAAACGACAGCGACGTGCGGTATATGCCGGCAAGCGTAACGAAAGTTATGACTTTACTGCTTGTTTTTGAGGCGATCGACGGCGGTAAGATAAAACTGACGGACGAAGTCACGGCGTCTTCCCATGCGGCGGAGATGGGCGGTACGCAGATATATCTGAAATCGGGGGAAACGATGACCGTTGAGGAACTCATAAAGGCGGTCGCCATTCCCAGCGCTAATGACGCGGCGGTAGCCCTTGCGGAATATGTCGCGGGCAGTGAAGACGAATTTGTTCGGCAGATGAATGAAAAAGCAAAAACGCTCGGTCTTGAAAATACGAATTTTACGAACTGCACGGGGCTTTTCGACGATGAAAACCACTATACCACTGCGTACGACATCGCGATAATGAGCCGCGAACTCATAAAACACGAAAAGATATTCGATTTTACGACAGTCTGGCTCGACAGCCTGCGCGACGGTGCGTTTACTCTTGCAAACACCAATAAAATGCTTCGCACTTACAACGGCATGAAAGGACTTAAAACGGGCTTTACGAAGGCGTCAAAATACTGTTTTTCGGGAGTCGCCGAACGGAACGGTATGACCCTTATCGTTACGGTAATGGGGGCTGACACTTCCGATATCCGCTTTGCGGCGTCGGCGTCTCTTCTGAATTTCGGATTTTCGAATTTTGCGGTTGCAAAGAGCGGAAAAGCCGATATCCCCGATATTTCCGTTTCTAAAGGCAAGGCGGACTGCGTTTCTCTTATTTCGGACACCGATTTTTCGCTTGTCGTTCCGAAAGGGTGGGAAAAAGAACTGTCTTATGAAATTTCGGTTCCCGAAAGCGTGACGGCGCCCGTTGTCAAAGGCGAACAGGTCGGGGTCCTTACTTATAAACTCAAAGGCGAAACCGTCAAGACCTGCCCGATAGTTTTTGCCGACGACGTCCCGAAAGCCACTGTGTGGGATTATTTCGCGGAAATGGCGGAAGTTTTGTTCAGATAAAAAACACCTGACAATGCGACAGCATTGTCAGGTGTTTTTTCATCAGTCGGTTTATTCGTCAAAAAGCGCAAATCCCGCGACCTCCGTTGTCGGCAGGGAAAAGACTATTGTTCCCGCTTTTGTTTCGGGACCCGCTTTTTTCAGTATTTCTTTCATTATTTCGGATTTCTGCTCCGATAACGACACTATAAGAATTATTTCCTTTTCTTTTGCAATGGAGATATTGTAAAACCGTTCGTCTTCTTTCGAACCCGTACCTTTGCCGTGCAGGACCGTGCCTCCCCGCGCGCCCGCGTTTCTTGCCGCGTTCATTACGAGATCTGTATTTCCCTCGTTTGTTATCGCTACGATAAGTTCGTAAGCGCAGAGCGTCGGCGGCGTGCGCTTTTCATCATGTTTTTCTCCGTTAAGATATGCCAAGGTTATTCCTCCTCCTACGCTTTTTATCGGAACTGCAACGGTTATCCCGTGCCCGGGGACCCCGATATGAAGATATTTTTTCTGCGCCGAGATCAGTTCTTCGGTTTTTTTGCCGTCGGCGACCGTTATCATGATCCTTTTTTCGTTGTTTTCTATTCCGAGAAGATCAAGCATACTTCGGACTGCTGTCCCTTTTCCGAGCGTTGAAGACAGCAGCGGCAGGGAAAGTTCTTTGAGTATGCCCGAAAGAATTTTCTCGGAAGCAGGATTTATTATTGATATTATACAGTTCATGCAGCGGTCTCCTCCCAAAGTTCGATGATTTCGAAGTCTCCGTATACGGGTTCTTTTGCAAGACGGCGTTTTTCTGTCCTTTCGGATATGAAACCTACGATCTGTATTGATATAAGCGGCATCATAGCGACCAGAGCAACCGTTCCGAATGCGTCCGAAACGACGTTTCCGCCTACCGCAAAACTTGCTCCCATCATAAAGCGGAGCATGAAAGTCGCGGTCATCGGTCCGGAAGCAACCCCGCCCGAGTCAAACGCTATCGCAGTATAGATATCGGGGACGAAAAACGAAAGAATCAAGGCTATCGCATATCCCGGAATTATAAACCAGAAAAGAGATATCCCCGTAAGCACTCTGACCGCGGAAAGCGCCATTGCGACGGAGATCGCGACGGACAGGCTTATTTTTATTGTTTTGCCTTTGATCGCGCCCGCGCTCACGCTTTCTATCTGCTTTTCAAGAACTCCGACCGCAGGTTCGGCGGAGATTATAAACCAGCCGAGGAGTGCGGAGAGGGGGATTATAAGATATTTCGTAAAGCCGTCGGAAAGCAGAATACCGAGATTTTCGCCGAGAGACGAGAACCCGACATTAACGCCCGTTAAGAAAAGAACCAGACCTGTATATGTATAAACAAGCCCTATGATTATTTTTGTAAGTCTTCGTTTCGAGAGTTTCAGCGCAAATATCTGAAAGATGAAAAATATCGCGATGATAGGAAGCAGAGCAACTGCGGTCTCCGCGAGATATTCGGGAATTGCCGAAAAATATGATTTTCCGATATGGACGGTCGTCGGGAAAACCGTTGTTTCGAGCGCCGCGACGTCTCCCGCGCCGTTATAGAAAAATCCGAGAATGAGAACCGCCAAAATCGGGCCTACCGAGCAGAGCGCAACAAGTCCGAAACTGTCGGCTTCCGCGTCTCTGTCGCTTCTTATATTCGCAACGCCGATACCCATTGCGAGAATGAAAGGAACTGTCATAGGTCCTGTCGTAACGCCGCCCGAGTCAAAGGCGATACCTATAAAATTCCCGTCGGTAAATGCGGCGAGAATAAAGATCGCGGTGTAACATATAAATAAAAGCAGGCGAAGGCTCGTTCCCGTAAGGATACGGAGCATACAGACCGCCATGAAAAATCCTACGCCCGCTCCGACCGTCAGAAGAAGCACCGTGCTGTCGATATGCGGCACGGTTTTTGCAAGCACCTGCAGGTCGGGCTCGGCTATCGTTATCGCAAAGCCGAGAATGAAACTTACAAAAAGGATAAGCGGCAGTTTCTTTGTTTTTGTCAGCGCCGTGCCTATTTTACTGCCTATCGGCGTCATCGACTGCTCCGCACCGAGCGAAAAAAGTCCCATTCCCAGAATTATGAAGACTGCGCCTGTCAGAAACGAAAGCAACAGGTCGGGGGAGAGGGGAACTATGGTAAATGACAGTAAAAGCACTATAATAACTATCGGCAGGGTCGAAAGCGCCGACTCTTTTATTTTTTCGGCTATCGCCGTATGTATTTTCGTTTTTATCACGTTGCCTCCTTTTTTTGTGCAAGCATAAGTATTTTTTTTCGGAGTCTTACATATTCCGCGGCGTCTTCGTCTCCCATTTTTTCAAGGATAGCCGCAAGTTTATCTTCCGCCGCGGCGGTCTTTTCGGAAATAAAACGCCGCCCTTCGTCGGTGAGAATGACCGAAACTCTGCGTTCGTCTTTATCGGAATGTTCCTTTTTTATCAGTTTTTTTTCTTCAAGATGCCGCAAAAGAGCCGAGACCCGCGCCATGCTTACTTTCATCGTTTTACTTATTTCGGACGGGTTTGACGGGCTTTTTTCTTCCGTTAAAAGTCTCATTGCGAAATATTCGCCCTCCGAAATCTCGGCAATTGAAATTCCTATCGGCAAATGCAGAAAATCCGCCTGCACCGAAAGCAATTCTTTTGCGATCTCTTTATAATTCATGCCGTCACTTCCATTTTATTAACACTGTTAACTAAATTATAACATAAATCCGCAAAAAAATCAAGCGTAAAAGAAAAATGAGGGAAAATTCCCTCATTTGACCCATAATTTATAGATTGCAAGCGCGTAAATCTTCGCAAGGTCGGTGAATGCCCTGACCGAGAGATATTCGTCGGCGGAGTGCATATTGC
>CAKSQP010000069.1 GCA_934486965.1 uncultured Eubacteriales bacterium | reverse complement strand
ATGAAAGTAACATTTTGACGATAATAATTCTGCTGACGGTCTTTCTCGTACTCGTCGTGTTCTGCATCATATTCGTTGCGGGAGCGCTCCGTAATTTCAGAGGACATAAGGCGGTCGGGTTCGAACCTCTGCTTTACGTTCAGAAAAAGTACGATAAAATAAGAAAAATAAGCCGCGTTCCCTGCGGAATGGTTTACGTTATCGCGTCCGACGGCGACAGGAATAAGAGCGGCGGCGCCCTCGCCTGCAAACACCTCGGCGAAACACTGCTCGCCTCTTTCGACGGGGACGATGACCTCGTTTCAAAAGTCGATCCGTGCGAATATATTATCCTTACACGGCGGAGCGAAGCGAAGATAAACGCCGCGATAGATCAGATAATATACGATATGATGCTCTATTCGAAAACCAACGCCGTCCCGAACCTCACGGTAAATTTCGGCGCGTATCTTATCCCCGCGGGGACGATAGATTTCGAAGAAACGGTCGAACGCGCAAGGCTTGCGGCGACCGAGGCGAAAAACAGTTCGCGCAAATACGTCGCGTGGGACTACAATCTCCAGAACGACTACGACAACAGAGCCCTTATAGAAGAAAATCTTAAAAACGGCATTGAAAACAACAATTTCTTCCTTGAATTTCAGCCGATAATAGACATTGCGACGGGAAATATCGTCGGAGGCGAAGTCCTGACGCGACTCAACAGCGCCTCAAAAGTCATTCTGCCCGACGAATTTATTTCGGTCGTAAAAGATAACAATATGGATTCCGAACTCGACTGTCACGTTTTCGAAAAGACCTGCCGCTGGGTCTCTCTGCACAAAGATATATGCAAAAACCTCAGTCATATTTCGGTAAACTTTTCGCGTAACACCCTCGCCAAAGAGGGGCTTGCCGAAAAAGTCCTCGGAATTGCGGACAAATACGGCGTCGACAGGTCGTTTATCGCGGTCGAAGTTCTGGAGGACAGAAAAGAAACGCCTTACGATTCCGCAATAATAAGAGAAAACCTGAAAACGTTCAAAGAGTCTTCCGTTTCGGTCTCTCTCGACGATTTCGGCGACGGTTATTCCTCTTTCGACGACCTGAAGAATTATCCCGTCGACGCCATAAAGATGAGCAAGGCGGTAACGGAAAACATCGAAACGCAACTCGGACTGCGTATCTTCAAAAGTATCGTAAGCGTGGCGGGAAGCATGGGCGTAAAAATTATCTGCGAAGGCGCGGAAACGTTAAAGCAGATAGAAATTCTCCGCGAAAACGGTATCAAATACGTTCAGGGATATTTTTTCTACCGTCCCGTAAGCCCCGACCAGTTTGAAAAAGCGATAATCAACAACAGAAACAAACAAGGAGATAAATGATATGAAAGTAAGTTTATTCGGTTACAACCGCAAAGAAACGGACAACTATTTCAACTATCTTAACGAAAACAACGCCTCTCAGGCGGAGCAGATAGAATTGCTCAAAGCAAAACTTGCGGAAGCGGAAAAGACCGTCGACGAATATAAAAAGATAGACGAGATAAACAAACAGGAAAAAGACGGACTTCAGCAAAAGATAGAAGAACTCAGAGCCGACTGCGACGGCAGGAAAAAGGAGATAGAAGATCTCGAAAAAGACCGCGACGAAAGACAGCAGCAGATAGAAGACCTCGAAAAGAAACTTGAAGAAAAGCCCTCTTCTCTTCCCGACAACGACCGCCTCGGCTTTATTTTCGCCGTCGCCTACCGCGATATGGAAAACAAAAACATAGCGGTAAGCGCAAGAATAAGAGAATACGCCGATATGATGTTCAACAGAATGAACGATTACAGAAACGAAGTCGCGTCTATCGTAAATTCCGTAACCGAAATGCAGAACAGGCAGAAAGAAGAACTTGCAAGACTCTGCGAAGAAGCGTCCGCAAAACTCGATATGCTCACCGATGTTTCTGAAAGCACCCTTGAAGACATGAAGAGAATCGAGGAAAGCCGCGGAAATATCTGCGGAGAGATCGACAATATGATCTGCGAAACAATAAATACCGACGGCTATACGGTTATCCAATCGCCCGCCGCGGAGGACGAAGAACAAACCGAAGAATAATCTGACAGAGGCTGGCAAACAGCCTCTGTTTTTTAACTTTTTGTAAAACCTATTGACTTGGTAGGAAAAGCGTGTATAATATAGATGTAGATAAATCCTACCAAACTGATATGTTTAACGAGGTGATTTTATGATATACGCCGACAACGCCGCAACCACCAAGATGAGCGAAAGGGCGAAAAAAGTAATGCTTGAAACGGCGGACAACTTCTGGGAAAATCCGTCGAGTCTTCATACACCGGGACAGAAAGCCGCCGAACGGCTATATAAAGTAAGGGAAGACATTGCAAAAATTATAGGAGCCGACCCCGGAGAGATATATCTCACTTCCGGCGGAAGCGAAGCCGACAATCAGGCTCTCCGCACCGCCGCAAAGATAGGCAGACGCAAGAAAAAGATGCACATTATCTCGACGGCGATTGAGCACCACGCAATTCTGCATACCCTCGACGCACTGAAAAAAGAGGGTTTTGAAATAACGCTCGTCCCTGTCGACGAATTCGGAAGAGTTTCCCCCGAAGATATTAAAAACGCGATAAAAGAAGACACCGTAATGGTATCGGTAATGTTCGCCAATAACGAAATAGGAACAATAGAGCCTATCGAGGAAATAGCCGCGGTCTGCAAAGAAAAAGGCGTGCTTTTCCACACCGACGCGGTTCAGGCGGCGGGACACCTGAGAATCGACGTCAAAAAAATGCAGATAGATATGCTTTCGGTTTCGGCTCATAAATTCCACGGTCCGAAAGGCGTCGGTTTCTTATACGCAAGAAAAGGTATTGACCTTGCAAACGTCATTTACGGCGGAGCGCAGGAAAAAGGAAAGCGCGCGGGAACCGAAAATCTGCCTGCGGCGGCAGGAATGGCGGAAGCCCTTGCCGAAAGTTACGAGAACCTTGAAGAAAAAACCGCAAAAACACAGGCAGTCAGAGACAGAATAATAAAGGGACTTTCCGAAATCCCCCATTCCGCTCTTAACGGCGACCCCGAAAACCGTCTCTGCGGAAACATCAATTTCTGCTTTGAGGGTATCGAGGGCGAAAGCCTCTTGTTGCTTCTTGACGCAAAAGGCATTGCGGCGTCGTCGGGTTCCGCCTGCACCTCAGGGTCTCTCGATCCGAGCCACGTTCTTCTGGCAATCGGCAGACCGCACGAAGTCGCCCACGGCTCGCTCCGTCTTTCGATAACCGAGGAAACGACAGACGAGGACGCGGACTATATCATAAACGCGACAAAAGAAGTAGTTTCGTATCTCAGAGATATTTCACCTGTCTATAAGGAACTTGAGAGAGGAGAGAAAAAGTATGTTATACAGTGAAAAGGTAATGGATCATTTTCTTCACCCGAGAAACGTCGGAGAGATTGAGAACGCGGACGGCGTAGGCGAAGTCGGCAACGCAAAATGCGGAGATATAATGAAAGTATACCTCAAAATCGACAACGGAATAATCACCGACGCAAAGTTCAACACCTTCGGCTGCGGCTCGGCTATCGCGACAAGTTCGATGGCGACCGAAATGATAAAAGGCAAGAAAGTCGAAGAGGCTCTCACCCTTTCGAATAAAGCCGTCGTCGAGGCGCTCGACGGACTGCCGACCCACAAAATTCACTGCTCGGTCCTTGCCGAAGAAGCGGTCAAGGCGGCAATCGAAGACTACTATAAAAAGAACGGTATTCCGACCGAAAATCTTTAATAAAAATTTTCCCCCGACAAACGCCTGTCGGGGGATTTTTTTGCTATCATTTGACAAATTGTTGTCTATTTGTTACAATATTTATAAATATACGGGGAATCAGATACTTTTTAATTATTATAACTTTACATACAATAAGGAAAGGAACAAAATATGCTTATATTTGGAATATTATTCGGTATTTTCATTATTTCAGCAATTGTCCTGAAAATAATATATAATAAATTGGAATCTGATATTTTGCATGAATTGGGATTTAGCAGTTGGGAAATAATTCCTTACATTGATGCTTCTATCAGAGTAAAAAGTCGGCAGTCTTTGGAAAAATACAATTATATAAAATTCTTCAAAGAGGATAAATCAAACCTTGACAATGCTGAAAAAGCCCTTAACAGAAAAGCGGAAAAAGCCCAAAAATTAAGAAATTTCCTTAAAAATAACGAATACCAAAATAGAATATTTTATAGTAAAATTGAAGAAAAGATACATGCAGAGATATCAAATTCCTACTGTTATAATATTTGCATCGATTATATTTCTTCTGCAGGAAATCATTTAGGCAGACAAATAAAATCTGTAAACCGAGATATGATCAACGAATTAAAGAATGACCCGTCATTGCTTATGGGAAAGGGAGAGTATAATAAATACTTAAAAGAACAGCAAAAAGAAGCATTGGACAAAAAACATCAGGAGTATTACGGCAAAGTTAATAATCTTATTGAATATGCAAATGAAAACAAAGAAATATTAGTTATAAAGAATTCCGTGGAACAGTTAGATGATTTAATCGCTAAATTATTTGACAGAACGGTTAACAGTATAAAGAAAATAAAGACTTTAGACAGTGAAGAATGGGATTTAATAGGTGATTTTATTGCCAACACAGAGAAAGAAATAAAAAAATAGTAACAGAAAATCAAAAGATACTTGATTATTACCAATCTTCGGATTTCTCAAAAATAAAAGAGACATGTGATACTCTTATGAGTTCACAAAAAGAATTTAATGAATATATCAATGAAAAAGTACAATCAATAGCAAATCTTTTCGGAACAAGGGTCGTCCGCAATGAAACGGTAATAGACGATCAATACAATTTCATACGTCCTTATAAAAAGACGATTACACCTTTTTCGGCAGAAGTATCTGCCGCCGTTTTTGCAAGTGCCGAAAATCGTCCGATAGAATATGTAGTAAAATATTTTTATCCGATTAAGGAAAATTATCCAAAACAAATTCAAAAATTACAATTGCTTATAGAAGAGTTGGAGACCTTAAAAGAGGCAAAACAAATAATTGAAAGCCATAAGGAAGAATACCGGCAATACATTGAAGATGTTCCCGATTTTGTTTTGGAAAACGACGAAAAAGGATTTTATCACAGATTGGGATTTGCAAACATTGACGAAAGCGATCTTATTGTAGAATACAAATTTATTTATACATCTAACGGCGGTATGGCACAGCGTTATTTCACCGTACCCATGACGGAAGAAACCATTATAGAATTGATCAGAACCCTTGAAGGAAAACTTACAGCAAGTGCTTTCGCAAAAGAGCAGAGAATTTTAATGACAAAAAAACTGCGTGAATTTATCAAAAAAAGAGATAATTATACCTGCTGTATTTGCGGCAATTCGACACATACAGAACCGAATCTCTTATTGGAAATCGACCATATTGTTCCGGTATCCAAAGGAGGCGTTACAGAAGAAAAAAATCTCCAAACCCTATGCTGGAAATGCAACCGCACCAAAAGTTCAAAAATATTGGCGGATAACGTTTTATAAACAGATAAAGTTTTAATCTTATGCCGCTTGACAGATCTATAAAAATCTTTATTCGCAAGAATAAAGATTTTTTGTTTAATTGACACATTTTCATGCTATTATTTCCGCGGAGGAAGAAAATTATGACGGAAAGAAAAAAAGCAACATTAAAAATGATTTTCGCGATGAGCGTTTTCGGAACGCTCGGCGTATTTGTAAGATACATTCCCCTGCCCTCGGGTTCTCTCGCGTTTTTGAGAGGCGTTATCGGGGTCGTGTTTCTGCTTATCGTAAAGGCGATAAAACGCTCGCCCATAGACTTCAAGGCGATAAAGAAAAACCTTTTGCCGCTCTGTCTTTCGGGGGCGTTTATAGGCGTAAACTGGATACTTCTGTTTCAGGCGTACAGGCTTACGACCGTTTCGACGGCGACCCTCTGCTACTATATGTCGCCCGTCTTCATAACCCTGTTTTCGCCGATAATATTGAAAGAAAGGCTGACCGCGAAAAAAGCCGTCTGCATTTTCACCGCATTTATCGGAATGATTTTCGTTTCGGGCGTTTTTTCGGCACCCGAAAATATGAATCCTGCGGGAATCTCCTGCGGTCTCGGCGCGGCGCTTTTTTATTCAGCAGTCGTTCTGACAAACAAGAAATTAAAAGATATTTCCGACTATGATATGACCCTTTTCCAACTCGCCGCGGCGGCTGTTGTTATTCTGCCGTATACGCTTATCTGCGAAAAAGTCACGGCGGAAATGATAACGCCCGTGTCGGTCATAATGACACTCACGGTCGGCGTTATCCACACGGGCTTTACCTACAACCTCTATTTCGGGGCAATAGCCTCGCTTCCCGCCCAGACCTCGGCAGTCCTCGGATATATCGACCCCGTCGTCGCTCTTATTCTGTCGGCTCTTTTCCTTGCGGAGCCGCTCGACCTCTTCGGTTACATCGGTGCGGTCTTAATACTCGGTTCGGCTTTTATTTCCGAAACGGCTATTCGCCGTAAACCTCTTTCAAAGTCGAAATAACTGACGCAAGATCGTTTTTTAAGGAAGAATAGGAAAAATAAACTTCGCCCGAATACCCCGACAAAGATGAAAGACAGGAAAGTTCGTTTTTTATCTCGTCGGGGTTTTTATACGCTCCGTTTTCCTCCCCTCGGTACGCCGCAATGCCTACATACAGCGGAACGCTGTTTTCGGAGCATAAGTCGCTCCACCATTTTGCTATCGGTTCAAACGGGGCAATTTTGCTTTCTATATGCCAATATATCTGCGGACAGATATAGTCGACGTATTTTTCCTCGACCCATTTTTTCGTGTCGGCGTAAACGTCGTAATAGGTCTGCGAAGTGTTTCCGAGACCCGAAACTCCCTCCGCGCTATTCTGTTTTGTCGCCCATATCCCGCCCGGCGACACTCCGAAAACGCAGGAGGGCTTTTTTCTTTTTACGAGAGCCGCCGTTTCCTTTATAAGGGAAGTAACGTTATCCCGCCTCCAGTCGCCGAGATTTTTGCCGTTGCCGTATTTTTCAAAAGTCTTACCGTCGTCGAACGCTCCCTCGTCCGACGAACCCGACGGATAGAAATAATCGTCGAAATGTATTCCGTCGACGTCGTATTTATCGAGTATTTCTTCAACGCCCGAAAGCACGAGTTTTTGCACTTCGGGGATACCGGGGTCATAATATAAAGCCCCGTTAAACGCGACCGTATATTCGGGGTGACGGCGCGCGGGATTTGTTTCGGACAGTTTTTCCGCGTCCGTTCCGTAAAGCGACGGAAAAGACACTCGGTAAGGGTTTATCCACGCATGAACCGCAATTCCCGACGAATGGGCGGCGGAGACGAAATATTCAAGGATATCGAAAGGCAGTTTTTCTCCCTGCTTCCCCGCGACAAAGGAAGAAGACGGGAAAATTCCGGAGGGATATATTGCGTCGGACATCGGGCGGACCTGCAAGAAAATTGCGTTAAGCCCCCAGTCCTTTACATTTTTTACAATGCCGTCGATCTCCTTTTTCAAGGCGGGCTTTCCGAGTCCCGAATCGGACGGGAAATCAAGATTCCAGACGGTAGAAACCCACACTCCGCGCAAATTTTTCACCTCGCTTTCAGGAAGGGAAACATTGACCCTGACAGACCGCATTTTCCCGCCGTCGGGCGTTGCCGCGGTGATAACGGCAGTCCCCGAAGAAACGGGTCGGACGTTTCCGTTTCCGTCGACCGTCGCGATTTTTTCATCGGACGAAAAGAAAACGGAATCTTTTTCGGCGTCAAAACACCATACGTCGTTTTTTTCGGTAAATTCATGCGATATTTTCCCCGTTTTTTCGACATTTCCCCCGAAAAGGGAAAAGGTGTTCCGAATATCGGAACACCCGTAAAGCGACAAAACGGTTGAAAAAACCGCAAAAAGCGCGATTATTTTTCGTTTCATTTTTTCACCTTTATTTTACTAACACATTTTTTCCGCAAGTTTTTTGCCGCCGAGAATATGGAAATGCAGATGTTTTACGCTCTGACAGCCGTCGTCGCCGCAGTTGTTTATTATGCGGTAGCCGTTTTCAAGCCCCTCGCTTTTCGCAATTTCGGGGATCTTCTCGAAAATTTTCGCGATATATCCGCTGTTTTCGGAATTTATATCGTTT
>CAKSQP010000068.1 GCA_934486965.1 uncultured Eubacteriales bacterium | reverse complement strand
TCCGTAGCTCAGCAGGATAGAGCGACCGCCTCCTAAGCGGTAGGTCGGGTGTTCGAATCACCTCGGGAACGCCAAAAATCGGCAGGCATTTTTCAATGCCTGCCGATTTTTACTTATTCACTCTTCACTCTTCACTCTTCACTCTTCACTTTTCACTTTTCACTCAGAATCTGCCGTCTCCCGCCCCGACTCGAATACGGACGGCGGGGCAGCAACCTGACTTTTTGTCATAGGCGAAAATATCACGCCGAACAAAATGGGGCATATCACGGAAAAAGTTTTCCGTCCCTCAGTCGGGCTGATGCCCTACAATTCCAAAAGAGAGAAAACTCCGAAAAGAGCCGTCGTCGGTGATAAAAGTTTGAAACCTAACTGTCCGACTGTTATTCTCCCAGAGTTTCATATCCCTGCCAGTGGGCGAGATGACGGGAGAGAATAACCCTGTCAAGGTTGTTGACTTTGCCGTCGCAGTTAACATCGGCAGCGACTTCGATTATACCCTGTTCAACAGCCTCGGGCCATTTCGCGAGCCAGCGAGAAAGCAGCAGTCGGTCGTAATTGTTTACGTTACCGTCGCCGTTGACGTCGCCGATGATAATTTCCCTGAGACTCAGAACGGTCAGGTCGTCATCAAGAGTCATCATCGCGTTCGTTCCGTCGTAAAGTTTGCCGGTTACGGTCCAGTCGCCGTCTGTATAACTGATTTCTTTTACCAATATCCCGTCCTTTTCTGCGTTGGTCACGGCCTGAAACCAGTCTCCGTCTGCTGTATTGTCTCCGGTAATTTCAATATTTTGGGAACGGTATCCTACAGTATATTGTTTCGCACTGTTCCACTCGAACCAATAGACGCCACCCAGATTCACGCCTTCCTTGGTATAAATAATTCCGGTACACCCTCCGCTGCCGTCATCGTCGTCGTATCCCATTCCTGCAGCTATACCGACGAGCGTCAGATCAAAGGATATCCCGTCTGCAAATTTCAAGTTGATCGTCATTTGCCTGTTTTTGTTATTGCCGACAGCAATTGAGGAAGGTGACTGCGAAGAGTCCAGCAGCCCGCATATTTCGCACACATGTTTTACATAGTTGTGCGTGTGCTCGGTGCTTGTTTTATAATCACCGCATATCGAACATTCCTGGAGCGAACCCCAGTATGTCCATACATAGTTATGTGCATGATCTTCTGAATAAGTACCGCACACGGTGCATCTTGAATGCTCATAAGTGTGCGGTTGTGTTCTCCCTATCTGCTCATAGCAGTATCGGCAGATCTGCCAGTGGGTGCTGTCATCATGGGCATACAAATCCCCAGCAACGCATTCATGTGAAGGGTCAACGGCACCGCAGACGGTGCAGTAGTTATCTGAATAAGTGTGCGGCTGTTTTTCCCCTATCTGCTCATAGCAGTATATGCAGGTTTGCCAGTGGGTGTTGTCATCACAGTTATACCAATCCCCCGCAATGCATTCATGTGAAGGATCAACGGCACCGCAGACCGTACAGCGGTTATCTGAATAAGTGTGTGGCTGTTTTTCCCCTATCTGCTCATAGCAGTATCGGCAGGTTTGCCAGTGGGCGGTGTCATCACAGTCATACCAGTCGTTCGCAGAACATGTATGTTCGGACCCCATAGACCTCACAGGCAACAGCGTCAGAACCATAACAAAGGCGAGCAGTGCGGCGAATATACGTCGTTCCATTTTTCAGTTTCTCCTTTTATTTTTATATTTCCCTGCGACTTTCCGCAGTTTGGGTACAAAAAGCACAGCATGAAACTGCATGCCGAAAACAGCCCGCAGAATCAAAAGATAAGATCAATGCATTTTTCATCGGCGGCATTGAAGCCAAAGAGGGGACAGGACAGCGATATCTTGCTCCGGACAGCACTTGCAGAGGTTTATATCCCACAAAAAACCGCAATTTCTCATCAGTCAAAAAGAATAACGTCCGTTCCTCTCTATTTTTCTCCGTCTTCCACCAGCGGCGGCACAAAATTCTCGATCGCGTCTCTCAGTTTCGGGTGGTGGATAACAAAATGGATCGCGGGGGCTTTCCCCTTTGAGACCATCGCCCACTTCCCCTCATGGATCAGGATATTCAGATTTCCGAACGCATGGGACGCGGTTTTTTTCAAAGTGTAATTCGGGTGAGTTTCGGCAAATTTTTCCGTGTCTTTCAGATGTTCGAGATATTCTCCGTAACCGTAAAAAACATCTTTTTCACAGAAAGCCGCGGAAAGGTCGAGAGTAGGAGACTGCGGGGAAAACTCTTTTTCGGATAATTCGGATATCTCATCTTCGACAATGTCCGTTTCCAGTATTTTTTCGATACGGCGGCGCCGCGCGGCGACCGATTCCGTGATCTCGGATATTTCCGCTGCCGTAAAGCCGTTTTTTATCAGCATCGACGTCAAAAGGCTTTCGTTCATCGTATAAAGCGGAGGGGTCGGCATGATACTTCTGCGTTTTCCCTGTTTTTCCGCGTCGGCAATAAGAAACGCATTCAGTTCGTTTGCGTTTTCGCTCCGATATATATTCATGAGTACGGAGGCGTTGGAAAGCATTTCCTTTGCGCGTTTTGTGTAATACTCAAGTTCTTTTTTCGATTTGGTGAGGTAGTATCTTCCGTCTTCGTGATACCCCGTTATCGCTTCTCCCGAAAGAGCGGCGGCACCCGACACCTTAAGCAGGTGCAAAAACATATCGTTCTGCGGGTTTTTAATATAATACGGAGAGATCTGGCCCGTCATATACATAGGTATCCAACTTTCAAGACCGAGCATCATCTCGTCAAAAGAGCGGTTTATATCGTGTATCTGATGAAGATGAAGACCTTTTTTCAGCATCATTGCCATTCCGAACATCCATTTTTTCGGAAAATCGGGGTCTTTTGCCATTTCGCCGAGG
This sequence comes from uncultured Eubacteriales bacterium, assembly GCA_934486965.1. Classification (GTDB taxonomy): domain Bacteria; phylum Bacillota; class Clostridia; order Oscillospirales; family UBA644; genus Geddesella. The sequence goes on along the minus strand of CAKSQP010000068.1, from coordinate 5,410 downwards.
GGCATATCGCTATACATGATAACGGGTTCGGAAGATCTTGAAAGGACGGTCGCTTTAAGAAAATCGAGTTCGCTTTCCATCATATCCTTAAGCCCGAAATATGCTTTTGACGACGGTATCTGAAACGGAACGGTCGGTACTTTGAGTTCGTCGAAACGGACAGATTTTATATATTCGTTAAGGTCAAAGCCGTCAAGTTTCGTTAAGAAATCCGAAACAGGGGTCGTCTCGGCTTTTTTTGCGGACAGGAGCCATTCTGTAAGTTTTTTATAGCACAGCGCACTGTCGGAAAGTTCTTCTTCCGTACATTCCGTAAGTTCGGAAAGAACGGCGGTGTCTTTTGCGGAGGTACAGTTCCTCACGACATATCCCGCGACGGCGGACGCAAAACGTTCGGGGTCGGCGGGACGTCTCGTTCCGTTGCGGAAACGGAAAACCGTCGAGGCGTCGTAATTTATGCTCGGACAGAGTTTTGCGATACTGATATTAAGAGTCGATATCAATGTATTGAAATTTTTCACGAGACTGTCGGGGTCATATAAAGGAAGATCCTCCGACGAAAGAAAGGCTTCCCTGACGGCAGACCTGTCGGTGTCGGGGATATTCTTTTCCGCCGCGATCTCGGCTATCGCCGCGCAGAGATTTTCAAAAGTCTCGCTCTTACGTTCGGGAAGACGTTCCCCCGAACGGTAGCGGCTGAAAGTAGAGGCGGATATACCCGACTTTGCGCATATATCCTTTGCCGTACAGCCGAGCACCGTCATATATTCATGCAGTTGTTCCCGAAAATTCATACGAAGACCCCGCAATCCTTTTTTCTTTTATTATACACCGTAATTGTGAAAAAGAAAAGTACTATCTGAGTCCCTGACTTATCTCTCTTCTTTTCCAGCTTATAAATCCGTAAATATCGTTTATAAGGAACATCGCAAAACAGAAGATCATCGGAAGATAGGAAATATCGCCGACGGAAGCAAGTATCCACAAAACTATAAGAACGACGTCGTTTGCGGCGTATGCGACGGCATAATACGAGTTCCTTATAAACGTAAGATAGGACGCAAGAAAGGACGTTGTTATCGAGACGGTAGAGACCGCAAGGTTCGGAGTTCCGAGCGCTTTCAGTATAAAATAGAAAACAGCGGTCGCCGCGGCGGTAAAAAACACCATGACAAAGGCTTTTAACGGAGTCATTTTCGATATTTTCACTTCGCCCTGCTTATACGGGTGACGTATCCACGAAACAGCGGCGAATATCGCCGACGGCAGGGTCATTCCGAGATATGTTATCATTTCTCCGTAATATCTCATTCTGTAAGATGTTATCGCGTAAAGCACCGAAAAAACAACGGTCAGGAACTGTCCGAAAACATTGCCTTTTGCAATAAAAATAAGGGAGGTCACGCCGACAAGCGTCGCGGCGACGGTTATCGGGTCTGCTTTGCCCGTAAAAAGGTTTGAAACGAGGACGACCGCGACGGAGACCGCCCAGATTATAAACTCTGTTTTCGTCAGACTTCTGAAAGATTTTATCATTTTTTTCTCCTTTCGAAATGCAAAGAGTGCCTGCAATGCAGAAATATCTCCCGCATAAAAAAACAGGCACCCTCAACACTTCTTCAATGGCCTAACGAAGTGCTGCGAGTGCTTTTGCCCGGCGGCAATTTTTTATTTTTTATAAGTATAGCAAAAAAGAAACGTTCTGTCAAGCGGAAGGAGGCTCCGACAGCAGAAAAGAGGGACGTTCTGTCCCTCTTTGTCTTAATTCAGATATATGCTGTTCAAAGCGAAAGTTCCGTTTTCCATCGTCTGCCCTGTCGTTGCCGTTGCAACGTTTATCGTTGCGGGAACTGCCGTTATTTCGACAGGAACGGCAAAGGAAAGATGAGCGGTCCTTCCGCTTTCGGTGAAGGTCGCGGAGGAGGAAGCCCCTGCCGCGGGAGTTCCGTTGACGGTCGCCTGAACGGTTATTGTCAGCGGGAAAGAAGCGCCTTCCGCAGGAGAAACGTCGGCGTTGAACATCATCTGATATATCCCCGCACGGGTAACGGTGATGTTGCTTCCTCCGTTTGTGAAAGAAATACCCGTTCCCGAAAGTGCCGAGGAATTCGCAAAAGTAAGTTCGTCATTTCCTACGGTCGGAAACGCGCCGTCATAAGCGACCAGAGCGTTCGGCGCTTCGACTGTTCCCGTAGTGCCTGTTGCTCCCGTTGCTCCTGTGGCACCTGTTGCTCCCGTAGCACCCTGCGGAATGACGAAATCAAATACCGCCGCGGAGGTCGTTCCGCTGTTTGTTACGGTCGCGGAAGTTCCTGCGTCACCTGTTGTGACAGTTCCGACAGAGACGGTCGCCGCGCTTCCCGCGTCGCCTGTTTCTCCCGTTGCGCCAGTGGCACCTGTGGCTCCTGTAGCACCCTGAACGCCTTGGATACCCTGAGGACCTGTTGCTCCCGTTGCTCCAGTAGCGCCCGTTGCTCCCGTAGCGCCCTGCGGAATGACGAAATTAAATACCGCCGCAGAGGTCGTTCCGCTGTTTGTTACGGTCGCGGAAGTTCCCGCGTCACCTGTTGTGACAGTTCCGACGGAGACGGTCGCCGCACTTCCCGCGTCGCCTGTTGCGCCCGTGGCACCAGTAGCACCCGTAGCACCTGTTGCTCCAGTGGCTCCTGTCGGACCCATTTGTCCGTTTGTTCCGGCGGCACCTGTCGGTCCTGTCGGACCCATCTGTCCGTTCGCTCCCGAAGGACCTGTTGCGCCCGTAGCGCCTGTGGCTCCGGTAGCACCCTGCACGCCCTGAACGCCTTGGATACCCTGAGGACCTGTCGCGCCCGTTGCGCCCTGTATACCCTGAACGCCCTGAATACCCTGAGGACCTGTCGCACCTGTTGCACCGCGGATACCCTGAATACCCTGAATACCCTGAGGACCCGTCGCGCCTGTTGCGCCCGTCGGACCCGTAGGACCGCCCGCAGGACCTGTCGCACCCGTGGCTCCCGTGGCACCCGTTGCTCCCGGACAGCCCTGACAGCCTCTCGGACCGGTGGGACCGGTAGGCCCTGTCGCGCCTCTTATTATTCTGCCGTCCTGCGAACAACTGCAGGACGAGGAGTTTCTTCCGCAGCCGGGGCAGAACGTACCCTGATTGCAAGGATTGTAAACCATAAATTTTACTCCTTATATTCTGATTTTTTCAGCCCTTCGAAATATCGCAGATTATACAGATATTCCGCGGACTTCGGACGGATTATTCCGGCTCTTCTGTTATATTCCTCCGCTTCGGCGATATTTCCCGTGCGGTCGGAGCAGAAAGCAAGCATTATGAGCGGGATAAAACCCGAATATTCACTGTTGATAAAAGCGCCGCTTTTGACGTTTTCGTCAGCCGAGAGAGCCGTTTTGTACCAAAAAGCCGAGGTTTCGAAATCTCCCTTTCCGACAAAGATATTTCCTATCCGACAGCATATTTCGGCGCGGGGACTTCCGTATAAAAACGACGAAAACAGCGTCTTTGCGGCTTTTTCGGTTTCGTTTTTCATAAGAAAGATCTCGGAGAGAAATTTGCACGCCTCCGTCTTGTTTTCAGCCCAGCCGTCGGGGTCTTCGAGAAAGGAAAGAAGCGTTTTTTCCGCCTCCTCGTACCTTTTGAAATAAAAAAGTTCTCTCCCGTAATAAAAGACGTCCCGCGGAGTGAAAGGCTCGTTTTCAGCCTTTTGCCTTTCGTAGATCCTGAGGTTTCGGTCCCCGTATTCCTTTTTTGCGGAAAAATGCTTTACGGAGACATCCGAATACCTTACGTTCCCCGAATATCCGACCGACTCGTGGACCCGCCCTTTCCAGACAAAGCCCGCGGCACGGCGGAAAATTCTTTCCCTGTAAAACCAGAAAGTCGCGTTGCCGTCTTCGTCGAAAGCACATTCGTATTTCATCATCACAACGTCGTCTTTTTCGGAAAGCGTTTTCTTGAAGTCGATAAACTTTTCGAGTTCCTCAAAAGAAAAAACGTCGTCGGCGTCAAGCCACATCACAAAATCGCCCGTTGCACGGGAGAAGGAGAAATTCCTTGCCGCGGAAAAATCGTCGTTCCATTCGAAATCGTATATTTTATCTGTGAAACCCGCGGCGATCTCTTTTGTTCCGTCGCGGCTTCCCGTATCGACGATTATTATTTCGTCGACCGCTTCCGCAATGCCCGAAAGACATCTTGCAAGAACTTTTTCTTCGTCTTTGACTATCATACACAGACTGAGCCTCATAAAACACCCCCGACCTATTTCATAATATGTCGGGGCGCGGAGAAGTGATAAACCTGTCGGGCATTCCGCCCGAAAAAGCAGTAAAAGTGAAAAAATAAAGATCCCCCGATGTCAGGGGATCTTCAGAGTTAAAGTAATTTCAGCGACAGTCCGCCGTGTTATCTGATTTCATATTCGACCGAGTTTATTATCAGGCAGTTATCGTTTTTCCAATAAATTTGCATATTTTCATATTCGCCCCAATCGCCGGAAAAAATACGTTGAGGTCTCTTTTCTATTTTGAAAAGAAGCATATCCGCTCCGCAGTCCTGATAAACGTCGACAAGCGTATCTCCTCCGAGAGCACCCTGATCGCTGTCAATTACACGGGCATAATACCTGCCGCTCGGCGACTCTACGGTCTTCACGACCGTATTTTGACCGACATCGCCGAAGATCAAAGCAAAAAAACCGAAGAAAGCGATCGGCAGTATCATTATTGCAGACAAAACAGATGCGGTGATCTTAAGAGAAAAAGGTTTTCCGTATCTGATCGTTAAGAAGAAACAACAGCCCGCGGAAAATAAAACGCCTGCAATTACCGGAATCTGAGGACACTCGAAAATACAGAACGCAGCGTTAATTAAAGATAACGGTGTAATAACAGCCGACAGGATATGCATTGCTTTATTTTCGGGAGCGCCTTTTGCGATAACGGTAAGTATAGTTATGCAAGCGGACAGTGCGGCAAGCACTGCGGCAAAAGCCGTAACGCTGAAAAGTTTAAGATCATATCCGAAAAACGCCGCTATTATACTGCATACGGGATAAAATATTGTTAATACGAGAAGTAAACACATTAAGATCATAATAACTTTTTTCATATAGACCGCCTCACTCTCTGCATATTGATCGGAAAGGGTTTCGGATAATACCATTATAACAGATTTTGAAAAAAAGTCAAAAGCATACCTGTGCTATGCAGGAGGTTCTGAGTGAAAAGTGAATAGTGAAAAGTGAATAGTGAAAAAGTAAAAATCCCCATTCTTGCGAATGAGGATTTTTCTGGCGGATAGGGTGGGATTCGAACCCACGAGCCGCTTGCGCGACTACCTGATTTCGAGCAAAAGGCAGTATCTACCGCACCGCCCCTCTCCGTCCCTGAAAACTAAAATATT
>CAKSQP010000067.1 GCA_934486965.1 uncultured Eubacteriales bacterium | reverse complement strand
CTCGGGTGCGCTCTCTTTTGCCATTTCACTGCCCCCCCACTGTTGTCTCCGCGCCTCCCTCATATTGTCTGTTCGCAGTGCGGGGCATGATGGAGTGACGAGGGGCTTTCTTCGTATGCCGATGCCGTCCCCACCCGTTCTTCGCATGGGGCTTGAAATAGGACGAACATCGGGGCATAATTGCGTGGTCGGGGGGTTGCGCTTTGGCAAAAGTCCTACCTGTTCTCCGCATGGGGCTTGGAAAGGGGTAACAATCGGGGCGTGATGTGCAGGCGGACATTGCAGGGCGGACGCTGTAACAATTTTTTAACAGTTAAACAAAATGTTCCGAAAATGTTTCCGAAAGTTAGAAAATCGGCTTTGTCTTCGGGTTTTGCGCCGCTGAATTTCCTCAAAAAGTTGGAACTTTTTTGTGACTTTTCGCCTTTGTGCAATTTGCACAATTTGTGAATTGAAACATAAGTTTTACAAACTGTATGTATGGGTAAAAAAGCCGATAAAATCGCGATTTTATCAATTCGGAAGTGTAATACTTGCATAACAGTAAGCCCAAAATCGTCACAAAAAGTTGTTTTTCGACTTACGGGGGTGCGGGTTTTCCCCGTTGAAAGTGTTGAAAACCCACTTATTTCAAGGGGTTCGGGGAGCGTCCGAGTCCTTGATTTGCCTTGACATTCCGCGAAAAAACCTGTATAATTTATCATACCTTTGGCGGTAGGCGGAGGAGTATTGAATTCCTGCCGTCCGACGCAGGTGTTTTCGGTTATTTTTTTTCTTTTTTTGTCTCTGTCGGAGAAGTCCGCAGTCGACCCGAAAAGGGAAAATTATCCGAAGATATCCCTGCTGCGGAGGCATACGGTTTCACGGTGCGGATTTTGCATAACGGCAAAAAACGCGGTGAATACCGCCGTACTTACAGGGCTTTTGCGGAAACAGGGGCGGATATATGTCCGTCAAGACCGACAAAAGACCGGTTCTCTTCTGCCGTGGGGACAGTTTTTGTCCGTTCTCGTATCGGACGGAAATTTTCCCGAAATTTCACTGTGTGATCCGCCGATTAAAATTGCGTTTGCTGAGAAAAGGAAGGTGTTTTGCGTGCGCAAAATCAGAAAGACGGCGCTTGTGCTGCTTGTCGCGGCACTGTCTGTGTTGCTTCTCTTCACGGGCTGCGGCAACTCCGACGAAGAAATAAGCGCTGCCGATGTTCCCTTCGTTCCCGTATATTCCACGGGTTCGTACGGTGAATATCTCCAGAATCATGTCCGGGCGTCGAGCCCCGATGTGACTGTCGACGTAGACCTTGTGAACGGGCTTACCGCTTCCGAGGGGATATCCTACAAGACGGTCGACGGCAGGGACAACGTGCTTTACAGCGATGAGGACGGTTACTTTGAATTCAAAGTCAACGTTCCCGAAGCCGGAATGTATTCTTTCAAAGTCAACTATTACCCCGTTGCGGGTAAAAGTTCCGCGATCGAAAGAAGTATTACCGTAAACGGCGAAAGTTTCTACAACGAGGCGTCGACCGCGAGCCTTGACAGAATTTACGTCGACGACGTAGAAGACTTCAAGGACCTTGCGAACTTCTATATCAAGGACTCTGCCGGCAACGAATCCAAACATTCTCAGGTCGAGAGACCGAAGTGGATCGACGGCGCTTACTTCGAAGACGGAACCCACTACTATAACGGTGCTTTGCAGTTCTATCTCGAAAAGGGCGAAAATACGATCCGTTTCACCTCTCTGCGTGAGCCTGTTGCGATTTCCGCAATGCAACTTGTCGGCGCTCCCGAAACTCTTTCGTACGACGAGTTTTTGCTCAAGCACATAGACCTGCCGACAGACGGAACCGCCGTTATCTGGAAAGAGCAGGCGGAATATCCGACTTCGAAGAACGACCCGACCCTTTATGCGTCGAACGACCGTACTTCTCCGGGAACCGAGCCATCGAGCGTAAACACCATTAAAATGAACACGATGGGCGGAAACTCTTCGGGAGACCCGAGATGGAGCCTTCTCGGTCAGTGGGTCGAATATACCGTTGACATTCCGAAGGAAGGTCTTTATAAGATCTCTTTCCGTGCAAGACAGAACACCCTCATGGGCGGTTTTGCAAGCCGTGCTATCTACATAAACGATGAACTCCAATACGACGAAGCGCAGAACGTCAAGTTCAACTTCGACTCGGATTGGCAGATCGTCACGCCTACCGACGAATACGGAAGTTCACTTCTCTTCTATTTCAAAGAGGGAACGAACACCATTCGTTTCAAGGCTGTTTGCGGTGATATGACCGAAATCATAAACGCGGTCGAGAACGTTGTTTCAAAACTCAACACCGACTACCGCAAGATCCTTATGCTTACGGGTTCGAGCCCCGACCAGTACCGCGACTATGAGTTCGAAAAGGAAATTCCGGAAGTTATCTCCGACCTTAAGGCTCAGGCGGACATCTTAAAGAGCGTTTACGACGCCCTTATCGATATTCTCGGCGAAGAAGGCCAGCAGACCGCGACTTTGCAGAATATCTTCAATCAACTTTATACAATGTACGAGAATCCTTCCTCTCTCGCTAAATATTTCAGTTCTTTCAAGACAAACATAACAAACCTCAGCACATGGCTTCAGGATATCTCCTCTCAGCCGCTTGAAATAGACTATTTCGTCATTTCCGAAAACAACGCCGCAGAGCCGAATGCGGAAGCAGGTTTCTTCCAGGGGCTCTGGTATCAGACGAAGATGTTCTTCTCGTCCTTTGTCACCGACTTTAACGCGGTCGGAGGCAGTGCGGGCGTAGATTACGACAAGAACGTCACCGTATGGACCCTTTCCGCAAGAGACCAGGCGACCGTTCTCCGAAGCGTCGTCGACTCGCTTTACGTTTCTCAGTATCAGACGAACGTCGACCTGTCGCTCGTTCCTACGGGCGCGCTTCTTCCGTCAATACTCGCGGGCAAAGGTCCTGACGTCGCTCTCGGAATTTCAACCGAAGACGTTATCAACTATGCCGCAAGAAACGCTCTTGAGCCGCTCAACAATTACGAGGGCTTTGACGAAGTCAAGGAAAGATTTGTAAAGAACATAATCGAAAGTTCGCTTTCCCTCAAACTCAACGATAAAGAAACTTACGCTTACGGACTTCCCGAGGCTATGCCGTTTGCGATGATGTTCTACCGCACCGACATTCTCGAGGAACTCGGCGTCGAAGTTCCGACGACATGGGACGAAGTCTTCGACCTTATCCCGATGCTCCAGAAGCGTTATATGGAATTCGCGCCTCCCGACTACGGAACTCTTCTTTATCAGTACGGCGGTCAGTATTATAAATATGACGGCGAGGCTACCGATATCGACAGCGAAAACGGTATCAACGCATTCATAAAATATACCGACTTCTATACCAATTATAAGATACCTGTAAGTTTCGAGTTCTCGAACCGTTTCAGAACCGGCGAAATGCCGATGGGCGTTACCGAACTTTATACCTTCTATAATAAGATCTCCGTTTTCGCTCCCGAAATCAAGGGCGAATGGACTCTTGCTCCCGTTCCCGGAGTCGAGCAGGAGGACGGCACCGTAAACAACACCGTCCTTTCGCAGTACACCGACGGCGCGGGCACTACGACCAAGACCACTTCGGCGGTAATCGTCAAAGCGTCGAAGAACAAAGACGAGGCATGGTCGTTTATCAACTGGTGGACTTCCGACGATGCTCAGACCGAATTCGGACGCGAGATCGAAAGCGTTCTCGGTTCCGCAGGACGTTACAACTCCGCGAACAAGACCGCCGTTATGAATATGAACTGGACGAAATCCGAACTTGACGCGATCCAGAAACAGTGGGATTCGATAGTCGGCTATCCCGAAGTTCCGGGCGGTTACATAATGACCAGATACGTACAGTTCTCCTTCAACAGCGTTGCCGTAAACTACGAAGACGCGCGTGAAACGCTTCTTGACAACGTCAAGTTCATCAACGATGAAATAATCTACAAACGTCAGGACCTCAAACTGCCGTTCTACTATGTAAATACCGATAATTAAAGGGGGTGGGGATAAATAATGAAAACAGCGTCAAATTCTTTAACCAAAAAGAAGTTCAGAAACTGGGACTTATTCATTTTTATGACTCCCTACCTCGTGACCTTCTTTGTATTCACGATACTTCCGGTCTTCGTTTCGTTCTTTTTAAGTTTTACGAACTTCAATATGCTCGAAACTCCGGACTTTGTCGGATTGCAGAACTATGTCAAACTGTTCCTTAACGACGAAGTATTCTCAGGTGCCGTTCAGACGACCCTTATTCTGGGTATCATCACCGGCCCTGTCGGATACATAATGAGTTTTGCGTTTGCATGGCTTCTTAACGAAGTTCCGGCAAAACCCCGTTCGTTCTTAACATTACTTTTCTATGCGCCTTCTCTTGCCGGCGGTTTCGTCACCGTCTGGACGCTCCTTTTCTCGGGCGACAGCAACGGTTACATCAACGCATGGCTTCTTGAATGGGGCGTTATAACAGAACCTATCATCTTCCTCAAAGATACGAACTATATGTTCACGATCTGCGTCATCATCATTCTGTGGCAGTCGCTCGGTATGTCGTTCCTTACCTTTATTTCGGGACTTCAGACCGTCGATAAATCCCTCTATGAGGCGGGCGCCGTCGACGGTATCAAGAACAGATGGCAGGAACTTTACTTCATCACGCTTCCTTATATGAGAGGTCAGCTTATGTTCGGTGCTATCATGAGCATCACGAACGCGTTCAACGCAGGTACGCTGATAACCTCGATATTCGGATATCCGACGCAGGACTATGCTCTGCAAACGATAATGAACCATCTGGACGACTACGGCAGTATCCGTTACGAAATGGGTTACGCGTCGACGATAGCGGTCTTCCTCTTCGTTCTGAGTTTCGTTGCAAACAAGCTTATTCAGTTCCTGCTGTCTAAAATAGGTAAGTAAGGAGGGGATAGAAGATATGTCGAAATTTACTGAATTTTTCGGGAAATTAAATCCCAAAAAACTCTTTCATAAAGCCCCTCAGCCCGCAGAAGCAACGGCGGCTCCCGCTCCCGTTTCCGCGGTAAAACAGAAGAAGAGACTTTTCAAATATCATAAGAGAATGAACAGAAGTCTCGGCGGAGATATCGCCTTCTTCGTCTTCCTCTTTATAGCGTCTCTCTTCTTTGCTTTCCCGATGGTATTCGCGATAAGCAACTCCTTAAAGAAGATGAACGAACTGTTCCTCTTCCCGCCGACCCTTATCGTTAAAGAGCCGACTTTCAAGAACTACACCGACCTCTTTAACATCATGGCAAACTCCCTCGTTCCGATGTCGAAATACATATTCAACACCGTGTTCATCACCTTCTGCGGAACGGCTCTCAGAGTTCTGTCGGCGTCAATGTGTGCGTATCCTCTTTCAAAAAGAGAATTCAAGGGAAGAAACTTCATCTTCACCCTTTCGACCTACGCCCTTATGTTTACTCCGACCGCCGCAACGGTTTCGAACTACATCATAATGGCAAACCTCGGCTGGATCGATACTTTCTGGTCTATTCTTGTTCCGGCGCTCGGCTCCGCGTTCTCCCTTTACCTTATCAAAGGGTTTATCGACGGATTCCCCGACTCGGTCCTCGAAGCCGCCCGTATCGACGGCGCGGGAGAATTCAAGATCTTCTGGTCGATACTTATGCCTTCCATCAAACCCGGCTGGCTGACGCTTATCGTCTTCTCGGTTCAGGAATACTGGAACACAGGTTCAAACATCTATATATATAAGGAAGAACTCAAAACGCTTTCTTACGCATTAAGCCAGGTCGCCGCCGCGGGTATTGCCCGTCAGGGTGTTTCAATGGCAATTTCAATCGTCATGATGCTCGTCCCCGTTATCGTCTTTATTATCTCCCAGAGTAATATTCTCGAAACGATGGCGACATCGGGTATGAAAGACTAAGGGGGGTGGCGAAATGAAAAAGATAACAAGATCGCTCATCACTTTATGTATCGTTTTCGCCGTTCTTTTCTCGACGGCGCTCCCCTCTTTCGCGCTTACCTATAACGAAAACATCACCGACAGTTACAATTACAGTTATTTCGGTGAAAATATCGGAACTCCGGACGCCTACCGCACCGCAAAGGTCCTGTCCTCGACGGACCTCGGCGTCGGAAAAGCGTTCAATCCGGTTGACCTCTTTGTAAAAGGCGACTATATATATGTAGTCGACGCGGGAAATAACGAAATTATAGTCCTTGACAAGAAATATAATGTCGTAAAAGAAATAAAAGACCTTGTCGGAACAGAGGACTACGAAATTCCCGACATTATCAAGACCGTTATCAACGAAGCGGGCGAGGAAGTAACCGACACCGCAATGCTCACCGCAAACAGATACGGTTTCTACAATCCTCAGGGAATATACGTCGACGACGAAGGACAGATCTATGTTGCCGATACCGGTAACAGAAGAATTGTCGTCTGCAACATCGACGGCGTCGTCACCAACATTATTCAGGGCGTGAAAATTTCCGTTCTCGGAGATACATACACTTTCCAGCCCACAAAACTTATCGTTGACGCGGCGGGCGGCATAAACGTACTTGCCTACGGCGTAAACAGAGGTATCATGGTCTTCGACGACGACGGAACTTTCCGTCAGTTCACCGGCGCTCCCTCTGTTTCGGTAAGCGCTATCGAATGGTTCTGGAGACTGCTTGCAACCGAAGAACAGAAAGCAAACCTTGCCAAATATGTTCCTACCGAATACAGTAATATCCTTGTCGACGACAGAGGTCTTACCTACGCTACCATAGGAACGGTCGACGCGACCGAATATCAGGCGGCAGCCTCGGCTTTGGGAGCGGAATCGACTTCGGGCTCTCCGATAAAGAAACTTTCCGCGTCGGGCGTCGATACCCTCCGCAGAAAAGGAAGACTTGCGATAGTCGGCGATATCTATACCGAAAATAAAACGCAGACCCCGCAGATCGTCGACGTTTGCGTTACCGACGGCGATATCTACACGATGATAGACAGACGTACCGGCAGACTTTATACCTACGGTCCCGACGGAGATCTTCTCTATGTCGGCGGCGGCTACGGTTCGCAGTACGGACGTTTTACCTCCCCGAACTCGATAACGACGACGGGAGACGCGGTTATCGTTTCGGACGGCGGAAACAATACCCTCACGGTATTTGAACTTACCGATTACGCCAAAACGATAAACAAAGCAATAATAACCCATAATTCGGGAAAATACGAAGAAGCCAAGGAACTCTGGCAGCAAGTCGCTTCCTATAACTCTTCTTTCTATATCGCTTATGTCGGTATGGGTAAAGCCGAGATGAGAAAAGCGACCGACTCTTCGATTTCGACCGAAGAAAGCCTCGCGCATTACGAACAGGCTCTCGAATATTTTGAAATAGCAAACGAGACCACGAATTACTCAAAAGCGTTCAAGGAACTGCAGAGACGTTCGATGTCCGAAAACTTCATCTTTATAGTTATCGGAATAGTCGTCGTAGTGGCGGGTTGCTTCGTTCTCTATTTCTTGAACAAAAGACGCAAAAAGAAAAAATTACAGCAGGAAAGGGGTGGTAACGCATGACACAGAATAAATTCGCAAACGTCGGAAATTGGTTCAGGAACCTCGGAATAAAATTCTGGAAAGGTCTTGTCGTTTCCATTAAAAGGTTCCCCTATTTCTTTTATTGCCTTGTCCACCCGTTCGACGGTTTCTACGACCTTAAAAATGACCCGAAACGCAGAAATATCGGCGGCGCCGTTATTCTCTATATCCTGCTTGCCGTTTCTGCGGTATTGAGCAAACAGCTTCGCGGATACCTCTTCATAACGAAAGTCGAACAGTTAAACGTTCAGATCTTCACCGAAATGCTTATCGCTGTTCTGCCGTATCTGTTGTGGGTAATTTCAAACTGGTGCTTTACCTCTCTCATGGACGGCGACGGAAAACTTTCCGATATTTTTCAGGCGACAGCCGTCGGAACTCTTCCGATAACGATATGCAACTTCCTGCTTATTCCTTTGAGCAACTTCTTGACGCTTGATTCCGCGGGAACATACTACACGATCTCTACGATCGGTATGGTCCTTGCCTATATCATAATCTTCCTCGGAATGATCACGACTCATCAGTACCAGTTCGGAAAAGGTATTGTGACCGCGATCCTCTCTATTCTGGGAATACTGATTATTCTTTTCGTTATGATACTTTTCTTCTTCCTCGTTCAGCAGGTCGTCGGATTTATCCAGCAACTGTCAACCGAGATAAGTTACAGGCTTAACGAGTAGGGAGGAGGAAAGATGATGAAAAAGATCGGCAAAATTTTAATGTGCGTTGCCCTTGTTTTCTCGGCAATGCTTATCCTCTCCTCCTGCGGCTCTTCAAACGGTTCGTCCTTTATCACCGACG
>CAKSQP010000066.1 GCA_934486965.1 uncultured Eubacteriales bacterium | reverse complement strand
CCCCTGCGATAACGTAAGGTTCTTTTTTGTAAAGAGAAACGTCTTCCGCAGTTTCCGTATGAGAAAGAGGATTGAGATACGAAAGAATTTCAAAGGCTTTGTCAGGCAGATCTTTTTCAAAAAGCGCGTATGCATACCACAGCGCCGCATGAGTATACTGACCGCCGTTTTCCCTTACTCCGGGGAGATATCCCTTGATATATCCCGGATTTTTTTCGGTCTTTTCGAAAGGCGGAGTAAAAAGTCTGACCATTTTTCTTTTGTCGTCGACAAGGTATTTTTCAACGGAAGAAAGCGCCTTGTTTACCCTGCTTTCCGAAAAACCGCCCGCAATTACCGAAAAGACCTGCGGCAAAAGATCGATTTTACATTCATCGTTCTCTTTTGAACCGAGAACACTTCCGTCGTCGTAAAAACCGCGCAGATACCGGTCTCCGTCCCAACAGTTTTTCTCCGTGGCGGCGGTATATTCTCCTATTTTTGTTTCGAGAAATCCGATAAATCCGACGTCGCCCGTAAGTTCGGAAAGTCCGAGAAAATCTTTCATCACACGGATAATAAAAAGAGTGGTAAATACGCTTTCGCCGACTCCGTCTTTTCCTACGGCGTTCATTCCGTCGTTCCAGTCTCCCGAACCGAAAAGCACAAGCCCGTGCTTTCCCGATGTCGCAGCTTTTATTATCGCCTTTTTCGCATGATTATAGACAGTGTCGGATTTTTCGGTCTCATGCGCCTCAATATATTTTTCATACTCGCCGTCACGAAGCGCGTCTCCGCTCAGGTAAGGCGTTTCAAGCATAAGAATATCTTCGTTCCCTGTAACGGAAACATATCGCGCAAGAGAATACGGAAGCCACAGAAGATCGTCGGACGACCTTGTTCTGCTCCCCTTTATCTTCCCGTCTTCGCAGTCATGCCACCAATGCAGTACGTCACCTTCTTCGAACTGCCTCGAAGCGGCTTCCATGACAGCCTTTTTCAGAAGTTCGGGTTCGAATGCTCCGATGCAGGCCGCGTCCTGAAGTCTGTCGCGAAATCCTACCGCGCCTCCGCACTGATAATACCCTGCCCTCGCCTTTATTCTTGAGACTTCGGTCTGATATTTGAGAAATTCAAAAAGCAGATTCAGTTTTTTGTCGGGGGATTTCAACGTAATGCCGTTTTCTCTTTCATATTTTTCGATAACGGCAAGTTTTTCCTCCTCTGCTTTTCCGACAGTATACGATAACGCCGCTTTTTCTGCGGTTGCACTTTCGTTTTCAAAACCGAGAACGAAGACTTTCTTTCCCGCAGGAAGTCTTTCCGCACGGCTCCTGACGGCAGAGTTCTTTATTCTGCCGCCTGAGGAAACAAGATAGCCGAAGCCCGAAAAATTCATATTCAGCCCGTTTCTGAAAAGCAATACGTCGTTTTTTCCGTAAAAAGTCGGCGAAAAGAATTTCTCGCGCTCATCAAGAACAGGTATTATTTCATATTCGAAAACGATCTCGTTTTCCGACGGATTTTCATAACTTATCAGAACGGTTTTCGCGCTTTTTTCTTCGGGAATAAAAACTTCGACCGTAAAGCGGATATCGTTGATTTTTGAAAGATAGGTCGTCAGCCCTTTTCCGAAAACGGCTGTTGAATTTCCGATAATATCGTATTTCTGTCCGTTTATATACGCGAAAAGGCGCTCTCCGTCACCGCCTGAAACAGGATCGTTTGACCATAAAGTAAGTTTATTCAGCCCCGAATTTTTCGCAAAAGAAAAGCCGAGACTTTTTTCGGTAAGAACCGTTCCGAAATTCTCGTTTGCCTCAATTCCGCACCACAGGGCCCTGTCTTTATTTCCGCGGAAATCTGTTGCGAACGCAAGTTCTCCGTTTCTTACAGTATAGCCGCCGTCGCCGCATCTGTATTCGAAATTTACGGTTTCGGGTTCGACATCTTTCGGATTTGCAGTAACAGGTACGGCTTTCGGCAGGTTCAGCGGCTTATCGACGTCTACAAAGATTGCCGCGACGGAAGAAAATGCCGTGATTTCGGGCATTTCTGCCGAGGCAAAGAAAAGATTTTTGCCGACAAAGACGTCTCCGCATAAAGCGGTAACCGCATCGGTAAGAAATGTGAATATCGGTTTTTTGTAATTTCCGCCGTCGTTAAAACAGAAAACAGCGTTAAAATCTGCCGAAAATTTTAACTCACAAAGTACTGCGCGCAAAAACGGCAATATCTTTTCTTTGCTTTTTTCTCTCACGAAAAACACCGCCATCGGAACATCGAGATTTATCCCCTTGCTCCAGAAAAAATCCTCTTTGACGGATTTGGGACAGCCCGCTTTTGAAAGATCGGGAGCCTGTTTTATGAAAACCGAACTTCTTATAAGGTCCGATATTTTCATTTCGGGCTTTTTCAGCGATGTCTCCGCATATATTCCGCTCATAATTTTTCTGACCGAAAGGGAGTGCGACGATATCGGCTTTCCGAAAACATTTTCCGAGGCTCTTTTCGCTTCGTTTTCGTTTTTTCCGTATGCTGCCGTCAGTATTACCCTCTTTTCTTCTCCCGCTTTTATTTCAACGGAAAATTTCAGTGCCGTACAAAATGCTCCGTGAGACCGTTCGCATTCTGAAAATCCGTCCGAGATGTCCGATATGCTTTTCCCCGTACCGATAACTTCATAACGGGAGAAAGAAACGGTAAGAGATTGCTTTTTTCGGCTGCTTTCATCACAGACATTTATCAGTAAACAATCGTTCACTTTACCGTCTGTCCGTCTTTTCCTGAATATTGAAACGTCTTTTTTGTCGCTGTCGTACATACCGTCAAGAAACAGTTCGGAAAATGTCGGGTGAGCGGCATATTCGGTAAATTCCGAGAGAACAGGTTCGGAATAGAAGAGGATATTTCCCTTTTTATCTTTCTTCCCCGTATTCTTTACCGAAAATCCGAAAACAGCACAACTTTCCCCTTCGGCAAGCGTTGCGGTAAGATCCGTTCTTATCCCGTCGCTTTCGGAGAAATAAGTCATCTTTCCGTTGCCGAACGTGGCTTTCCCGTTGCTT
This sequence comes from uncultured Eubacteriales bacterium, assembly GCA_934486965.1. Classification (GTDB taxonomy): domain Bacteria; phylum Bacillota; class Clostridia; order Oscillospirales; family UBA644; genus Geddesella. The sequence goes on along the minus strand of CAKSQP010000066.1, from coordinate 5,798 downwards.
TTGCAATCTGGAGATACGGTCGGTGAATATTTTTTGTTTTCCGTGACAAAAAAGGCGAAAACACCGAATGCCCCGCGGAGTTTCCGTTTTGTGATAAGCGTCTTGCCGACCGAAAAATACCCGTTTCCTGAGTCTGAGAGGACCAAAGACGCCTTTCCGTTTGTAAGAGTCCGGACTTTCGGATCTCCGATATTTACGGAGTCGAAAATTTCACCTGTTCTGCCGAGCCTGTTTTTTTGAGTTCTACAATAAGGATACGACGAGAAATTCTTTGAAAATTCGGGCGTTTTTTCTTCAAGAAGAGGAAGAAACGCTTCTCTTTTTATATCAAAGAAATCTTTTACCGCCATGTAGTCTGTAAGATAATTTGTACCCGCAATAATACTCATACCTATATGGTGTGCCATATAGTTCTTTACAGTCGCCGATGGCTTCCCTGGGCGTGATTCCGTCAGGTCGACGGCGTCATAGAAACCGTATTCTCCGAAAACGCCTTTTCTTTTGAAAAGATCAAGATTTTCATTTGATTTTTCGGGGAAGAAAGGCAACGTCAGAAAGGAAGAATAGGGAGACACGACATTGTTTTTGCCCGTTCCTTTTTCGAGAGCAAGAGATTTTACGCCGAACGCACGGTATTTATAATTCAACGCCTCGTCGAAAGCAAAGTAACTGCTTTCCGAGTTTCCCCAGAGTCCTTTGGGGTTTCTTTTTAACTGTTCGGCAAATGCTCCCCGTATCATTTCATCTTCAAAAGACCTGTTTATTACAGGCAGGAAAAGGCACGGCATAAAATATTCGAACATTGTACCCGACCATGATTTTATAAAGGATCTGCCGCGCTTTATACATCTGAACCTGTTCAGTTTCTCAAGGGACGAGCAGTCTATCTGCCGTTCGGATATCGCGTAATAATACGCAAGAAGCGCTTCGCTTGCATATATATCGTAATATGAAGAAGACAGTTCGTTGCGGTTCGGATCAAGTCCTATCGAAAGCAGTTTTTTATTTCGGTCATAAAGTACGGAAAAGTCCGTCCCGTCCAGTATGATACCGATATTTTTTACCGCCTCGGGGCATATCCCGAGTTTTTCGGCGGCGTTTTTTACGGCGGACAGCGCGCAGGCGAAGTTTCCGTTATCGACTGTCGAAATGAATTCGGGAGACAAAACAGACATATCTTCGGTCGAATACCAGTTGTATAAATGTCCGCAGTATTTTTTTAGTTTCATGATCGCTGAGACCGTATTTTCTATCCTTTCGGAAAGTTCTTCGGCGTCTATAATGTTGAGATAATACACGCAGAAAACCGAAACAAGATACAGCCCGATATTTGTCGGCGAAGTTCTTCGGGCAAGTCGCCTGACGGGTTCTTCCTGAAAATTGTCGGGCGGAAGAAAATTATTTTCGGCAGTCACGAATTCGGAAAAATACTTCCACATTACCGCAATATCCTCCCGACGTTCCGCGTTTTTTTTGCGTTTTTTATCGGGGAAAGCGGGTTTCGCCGTAAGCCACGCAATGAAAAATGAAACAAGCCAGAGAATACCGATGACCGCGGTCTGCGGAAAAATAAGAAACAGCGCCCCGATATATTGCGGATATAATTTAACAAGATACGAAAGCAGAGTTCTCCCCTTTCCTCCGAGAGCCGACGCTGTTTTCCATTTCAGAAGCCCCCTGCCCGTTTTCATGGCATATATCGCGCTTACAACGGCAACGGCGTTTTTTACTGCAATATAAGGCATACATACAAACGAAAGGAGTTTATCCGAAAAACGAAGTGCCGAACCTCTTCCGAACGGCGTTCTGTTCCGTAATTTTATATTTTCCACCTTTCTGAAAAGGCTTTCCGACAGCAACAGTATATCTTCAAAGAAGAAACTGAAAATTGCCGCGGCGACAGTGAAAAAAACGAAGAAAAACGACAGAAAGATGAGAATGAATACAGACGGAAAGTAAAAACACGAAACTATATTGTTGAATATAAGGAATCTGCCCCAGAGGCTCATTTCGTTTGCAACGCGCTGTCTTTTTCCGTTTACATAACTTTTTTTGAGAAAGATCGAGTTCTGTATATCCCCTCTTATCCACCGACAGCCTCGTTCGGTAAAAGAAATTATGTCGTCGGGAATATCGTCGTAGAAAAATACGTCGGAAACATAAGCGCAGCGCAGAATGTTGCCTTCGGGTATATCATGGCTCAATATCTTTCCTTTGGGGAATTTCCCCGATATATACTTATAAAACGCGCTTATTTTTACTACGCCTTTTCCGCAGAAAACGCCCTCTCCGAAAAGATCTTTACCTATCGAAAATACAGAGTCCGAATACGGTTCTCTTCCCGCGTCGGAACTTTTTACGGCAGTAAAACGGGTTTTATTTGCGTCCGAGAGCAAAACGCCGAGGGACGGGACGGCGATCCCGTAGCCCTGTTCGATAACCGAATCCGTGCAGTCGGGAACAGGCTTCGAAACAGGGTGTTCGAGAACTCCGACAAGTCGGGAGACCGATGACGGCGCGGGAACGGTGTCGCTGTCGAGAAGAGTTATATATTCCGCTCCGCATACGTTGCCCGAAATAAAAGAAAAACCCGAAAAATCACCCGTATATACAGCGGAGATAAAATCGGATACCGCACCTCTTTTTCTTTCTTTTCCCGCATATTTTTTTGTTTCTTCGTTGAAAATTTTCTTTCGTATCGCAACAAAAAACAAATTCCCGTGCTTTTTATTAAGTCTTTCGGTCTCTCTTGCGGCAAATTCCGTCAGAACTTCGTCTTCGGCGGTGAATTCGGCGTCAGACGCCTTGAAATCAAGCAGAAGCCCGTATCTGTAATTTTCCGAAAAATTCGAATAACAGCATTTTTCGGTTTTTTCGAAAAGAGTCTTTATTTCATCGCGGGAAGAGACAAACGAGACGGTGCAGATAAGGTTTTTTCTATCCGTGTTTTTGACCGACGGAAGTTTTTCGGCTTTTATCACCTTTCCGTAAAGTTTTTCGACAACGGTCCTGCTTATAAAATATATCGGGACGATCAGAAAAACCGATATAAGAATGTTTCCCGAGAAAACAGCAGTCGGCACAAAAACAGCAAAAAAAAGCAACGCAAGAGAAAAGAAAAAACGGTTTTCTCCCTTTGAAAAAAGAAGAAAGGACAGGTCTTTTCCGTTTGCCTTGTCTATCAGTTTTTCGAGATATTCCTCCTCCGAAACGCCGAGTTTTACGGAATATGAATTTATTTTTTCGAGATAGAGTTTTTTTGATTCGGGATCCAGTTTTTCATAACAGGAATATTGTCTTAAAATTTCGGGACACGGCGACAGTTTTTCCGTAAAATCGCCCGACGGTATTCCGTCGAGTTTCCGGAGAATATCTGCGCCTTCCGAAAAGGTATCTCTTGTTTTTACGGCGGCGACGGCTTTTTTTATGCAGAAATATTTAAGCAGGGGCAATATGAGCGTTATTTCGTCATACTGCAAATGTCCGACGTTTTCAAAATACGAATACAACCGCCCGACTTCGAAATCCGAGTCGGCAAAATCCGAGCAAAGATAATAAATACGCGGATATTTTCCGTCGGACGGCAGTTTTCTGCTGTGAGAAAACGCCGAGAGAATTTCCTTGAATGCGGAAAAATAGATATGATAATTGTCGGTAAGCCACATAAGACTGCCGTCTTCGCGTCTGCATGAATTTCTGTACGCTTTTCGCAGAGCGTCTATATCTTTTGAAATGTCGGAACGGAGTTTTTCGATATTTTTTCTTTTAATCATTATTTTTCACCGTAAAAAAAGATTATGCGCAAAAACGCATAATCTTATTGTTTCCGTGAAAAAATCGCTTATTCAATATCGTCGTAATCCATTTCGATTGCGGGCTTTTCTTTTTTTTGAGCAAGCGACGCAAGAGAAATAACATCTCCGCCGAAACGGCTTTTCATTTCATCGGTGACAAAATCTATATTGCTGTATATTTCCTTCTTTTTGTCGGTTTTCCCGTCGGATATTGCACCCGCGAGAGAAAGTTGGTCGCCCGTTCCGCTTGACGTGAGCCCCGAAACCGTGACCGTCAACATTCTTATTTTCGTGTTATAAGTCCATGAACTTTCGAAAACGGAAATCGCCGATTCATAAATTTTTGCGGTGATGTCGGTTGAAGTATTCAACTTTTTCTGTCTGTCAAAAGAAACAAACCCCGGCGTCTTCAGCGTTACCTTAACGCAGTTGCAGACTTTTCCCGCCTTACGGAGCCTTTTCGATATCTTGTCGGAAAGGGTGAGTATCGCCTTTTTTATTTCACTTTCGGTATCTATATCGCGGGCAAAAGTCCTGCCGTTTCCGATGGATTTTACCTCTTCCCTTTCGTAATAACTCTTTACTTCGTCGTCGGAAATTCCCGCAACGGTATCGTAAAGATTGCTGCCCGCCTTTCCGAAAAGCGAAATGAGTTCGGATCGCGGTATATTCGCAAGTTCTCCTATTGTTTTTATATTGATTCTTTTGAGGGCGTCTCTTGTTTTGTTCCCGACGAATATGAGATTATCGACAGGCATCGGATAAAGCAACTGTTTATAATTTTGCCTGTCTATAACAGTGACGGCGTCGGGCTTTTTATAGTCGCTTCCCATTTTTGCAAAAACCTTACTGAACGAAACGCCTATCGAAAGAGTCAGTGACAGTTCCCTTTTCACTCTTTCCTTTATCTCAGACGCAATATTTTCGGCGCTTCCGTGCGAAAGTTTCAGATCGGAAACGTCTATCCATGCCTCGTCTATTCCGAAAGGTTCGACGAGTTCGGTATAACTTAAAAATATTTTTCTTACTTTCTCGGAATATTCGATATATTTTCGGTGATCGGACGGCACAAGAACAAGTTCCGGACATTTATATCTTGCCGCAACTATTGTTTCCGCCGTCTTTACGCCGAATTTCTTCGCTACTTCGTTTTTGGAGAGAATTATGCCGTGACGGGACGTCGGATCTCCGCATACCGCCATCGGAACTTTTTCAAGTTCGGGGTGACCGATCATCTCGACGGACGCAAAAAAATTATTCAGGTCGCAATGCAAAATACTGCGGTCGGTCATTTTTATCTCTCCTTTCATATATATAATATCACAAATCGCGATAATTTGCAAGGTTTTCTCGGAAATTTCCGATTTTACTTGAAAAAATACAGGAAATCGTATATAATTAAAGAAAAAAAACGGAGGCAACAAATGAAAAACAAAAAACTGAGCCTTTATTCGAATATATATTTCGGGATTTCGCTCGTCGCGCCGATATTTATTTTATTTTTCGATATAAATTCGCTCTTTATGATAGCGTATTCCCCGATGTCACCCGATTTTATCGGAGGAAAAACGTTTTTCGCGGCGTTTTATCTTGTTGCGGCGATTGCGGTGTATATTTCGCTTTTATTCAAAAAAAGAGCGCCGATATTTGCTTTTTTTGCTCTATCGGCGGTTTTTGAAGTCTTTAATTTACTTTCACCCGCGATTTCTTCGGGAGAAAAATATCTGTATTCGCTCTTTTCTGCGTCGGGAAACCTCACGTCTACGGTAAAAACCCTCGGTTTTCTGGTTATCGTCTGTCTGGCATTCATAAACCTCGGAATAAAAAACAAAGCCTTAAAAATTGCGTTTAGAGCGCTTGCAGTGTCTCTTCCCGCAGCGTTCCTCATTTTTGAATTTATAACGCTTTCAAAACTCGATTCCGCCGATATTATGAACTTTACCGACAAAGCCGAAGCGTCTCTCGCTTTTGACTTTTTAAGATTTACTCCCGCCGTAATGTTCA
>CAKSQP010000065.1 GCA_934486965.1 uncultured Eubacteriales bacterium | reverse complement strand
AACGCGCGCTGCCATAGGAACTGCGGAAACGCCTGCCGAACCGATAAGGGGATTTACTTTTCCTCCGGTAAGGAGATACATAAGTTTGCCGAGAAGAACTCCGCCCGCAGAAGCGATAGAAAAGGCAATAAGTCCGAGAAGGATTATATAAAGAGTCTGCGGTTTAAGGAAGTTTTCGGCGTTCGCCGTCGCACCGACCGATACTCCGAGGAATATCGTAATGGTGTTACAGAGTTCATTCTGCGCGGTTTTGCTGAGTCTGTCAACAACGCCGCTTTCTTTCATCAGATTACCGAGCATTAAGCAGCCGATAAGAGGCGCGGCGTCGGGAAGAATGAGAATAACGACGATAGAAACAACGATCGGGAAAATAATTTTTTCCTTTTTGGAAACGGGGCGCAACTGCTCCATGACTACGGCTCTTTCCTTTTTGGTGGTAAGGGCTTTCATTATAGGCGGCTGAATAAGCGGAACAAGCGCCATATACGAGTATGCCGCGACCGCGATAGCCCCCAGAAGATGCGGGGCAAGGCTCTTTGTTACAAGAATTGCGGTAGGACCGTCCGCTCCTCCGATTATACCTATGGAAGCCGCTTCAAGTGCGTTAAATCCGAGGAACAGCGCTCCTATAAACGTTACGAATATACCCAACTGAGCCGCCGCTCCGAGAAGCAGGCTCTTCGGGTTTGCGATAAGCGGACCGAAGTCGGTCATAGCGCCTATTGCAAGGAATATAAGGGGCGGATAGACTCCGAGTTTAACTCCGAGATACAGAATATCAAGCAGGTTACCGCTGTGGATAATATCCGAAATTAAAAGTTGTCCGTCCGCAAAATATTCGGGGTGCATAAGATTTGCAAGCGGCAGGTTTGCAAGCAGCATACCGAAAGCGATCGGCAAAAGAAGCATAGGTTCGAACCCTCTGCCTATCGCAAGGTATATAAGAACGCAGGAGACCGCGATCATTATAAGTTGTCCGTAGATGGGAATGTTAACTCCGAAGAGGTTTATTTCCATCATCGGCTTGAAAAGAGCCGCGAAACCCGAATTGGTTATAAAGTCTCTGAAGACACCGACAATATCCAAGTTTTCAAACCTCCGATTTCTTTAATATTTCGCGAAAGCGATTAAAGAGAAATCAGAGCGTCGCCGGTATTGACCGAGGCTCCCTGAGAAACATGAACTGCGGAAACAACGCCGTCATTTGCCGCCTTTATGTCATTTTCCATTTTCATTGCTTCGAGAACGCAGAGAACGTCGCCTCTTTTAACGGCGTCGCCTGCTTTGACGTTTATTTTAAGAATGGTTCCGGGCATAGGAGCCTTTACGGTGTTTGCGCCTGCCGCAACGGGAGCCGCCGCGGGTGCAGGTGCTGCTGCGGGTGCGGGAGCCTGAGCAGGCTGAGAAACTGCTGCGGGAGCGGAAACTGCCGCGCCGGAGGAGGAAACCTCTTCAACCTCAACGGCATACTGTTTTCCGTTTACTTTAACATTGAATATCTTAATCATTTTATTACCTCCGACCTATATTCTCTTAAAAGATCTTATTTTGTATTTTTGTCTTGCCTGCGCTCCGTTTCCGGTTTCATAGAAAGAAGCGATAGCCGCGGCGATCACAGCCGCTGTTTCTTCTTCGTCGTCCGCTGCGGTTACAACAGCCGCAGGAGCGGGTCCTTCAACCGGAACGTCGGTGTTTTCTGCCGCTTTTCTGTTCGGTATGGTATAAAAAACAAGCCTGAAAATATATACCACGCACATCAATAGCAAAAGTACGAAGAAAACAGTTCCCATACCGACAAGTGCTACCTGTAAACCGTACATAAGTTTATCGAAAACACCTTCGGGTACGGGATAATCCGCGGCGTTCGGGACAGTTCCCGCGAGAAGCGTTAAATTAAACATTTATAAGCCTCCCTTTATTTCATTTCGAGCATCTCGAAAGAAGAGATAAGAAGTTGTCTTGCAGTAAGGGGTTCAATTACATCATCGATATATCCCCTCTTCGCCGCTTCATAAGGAGACGCCGTTTTTTCTTTATAATCGGCGATAGCCGCTTCCCTGCCTTCGGTCTTTGCGATTTCGTCGCCGAAGAATATTCCTCCGACCGTGGGAGAAAGGGCCGCTATCTCTGCAGTGGTGAGCGCAAGGGCTACATCTGCGCCGGTTGCTTTGGAGCACATCGAAAGATAGCCCGCGCCGTATGCTCGTCCGACAACAAGAGAAACTTTCGGAACTTCCGCATTTGAAAACGCGTTGATAAGAAGAGCCGCGTCCTCTATATTTTCGTCTTTGTCCGCTTCAAAGCCCTCTGTATCGACAAGGGTAAGAAGAGGAATATCGAAATCGTTACAGAAGCCGACGAGACGCGCGGCTTTCTTTGCCGCCGCAGAATCAAGCGCGCCGTTTGCGACTGCGGGATTGTTTGCGATAACTCCGACGAGTTCGTCGCCGAGATTTACAAGCGCCGTTACGATGTTTTCGGCGTTTCCGTCGTACATATAGAGCGCTTTGCCGTTATCCGCAAGGCTTTCGATAATTTTCTTTGCGTCGTAACCGTCTTCGGAAATCACCGTTTCGATTTCGGGAACAAGGCGGTTGTAGTTATCTTCGGCTTCATCGGGCTCGGAAATAAATCCGATAAACTCAACGGCTTTCGCTATTGCTTCCGCATCGTCCTTTGCGATAACGCTTGCAATTCCGTTTTTGTAAGCGACTGCGGCTGTTCCCGCGTCCTTTTTGCCGTATCTTGCCTCAACTACTGCGGGTGCAGAAAGGAAGAGCTCCGATTTTTCGGTCACTGCGGTATAATCCGCAAGTGCCGGAATAAACGAAAGAGCGCCTGCGCAGGTTCCGCAGACAACGCAAACATGAAGAATACTTCCGAGAAGTTCGTTGCACTTCGAAAGGATCTTTCCGTATCCGCAAAGTGCGTCAATTCCCTCGTTTACACGTATTCCGCTGCAATCGATCATCGAAACGAGAGGTGCGTCCGCTTTAAGCGCCATATCCATTATGTTGCATATTTTGCGGGCGTGCATTTCGCTTACGCTTCCCTTGAGAATTTCGGGTTCCTGCGCAAATGCGAATACGAGTTGTCCGTTTACCGAACCGTATCCCGTGATTACGCCTTCGTTTTCGGACGTTGCGCCGAATTCGGTGGGTCTTTGCTTTACGAAAGCGCCGACCTCGACAAACGTTCCTTCGTCAAAAAGCGCCTGAATTCTGTTCATTGCTTTTCCCGAAGAATAGACATTGTCAATGCTGTCGCGCATTTCGTTCCATCTTTTGTTTTTGCCCTGGACGTCCATTCTTTATACCTCCGTATTAAGATTAAAATAATACAAAAAATTAACTTATGATATGTTGAAATAAGACTGATAACAATTCCAACTCATACCATTATATATTATAACAAAATACATATATATTTTCAATAGGCAAATTGTGACTTTTTGATGATAAAAAAGTCCGACGGGTTTTTCCGTCGGACTTGAATTCTTTTATAATTTATTTCGAATATTTTCTGACAATTTCCTGCATTTCGTCTTCTTTTTGTTCCATTTCGGAAACGAGTTTGATCTGGGTATGTGCTCTGTCAAGATTATGTTCGGGATAGTCGGTCTTGAAATACACGTCGCCGTTTATGTAGTCGGTAAGAAATCTTACGGCACATTCGAGAGTCATAAGTTTCGCGCCCATGACCATATTGTCAAGTTCCGTCTGAGTGAAAAAGCCTTTTGCAGTACCGATAAAGCCTTTTGTAAACGCGTCGAAAGAGTCTATATTCATGTGGACTTTCGACAGGTCTTTTTCATCTTCCGCAGCTGTCGCAGTTGCAAAACGGATAGCGTCGCCGAAATCATGGACCGAAAGACCCGGCATTATAGTATCAAGGTCGATAACACAAATTGCCTCGTGTGTCTTGTCGTCGATAAGGACATTGTTATATTTCGTATCGTTATGAGTAACGCGGAGCGGAAGATCTCCCGATTTCTGAAGATTGAAAAGGGTCGCCGCCTCGTTTTCTCTTGACATAAAGAAATCAATCTCATCTTTTACAAGGTCTGCCCTTCCCGAAACGTTATTTTCTATTGCTTCTTTCAACTGACGGTATCTGTCCGGTGTATTGTGAAAATTCGGAATGGTTTCCTCGAGTTTATCCATCGGGAAATTCGAAAGTCTTTTCTGGAATTCTCCGAAAGCCTTACCTGCGTTATAAAGAAGAACCGGGTCGCTTACGTTGTTATAGGTCGACGCATCGCCGACAAACAGATAAACTCTCCAGCATCTGTCCTTTTCGTCTCTGTAAAAATTCTGACCGTCGACGGTCTTATAGAATTTCAGAACATGACGTGACGCATGAAGTCCCTCCGCATGATACTGGTCGCAGAGATAGTCCGTGACAGCCATAATATTATTCATTACGACTTCCGGTTTTTTGAAGACATAAGTATTTATGCTCTGAAGAGTATACGATTTTCTTGTTCCGTCGTCTCTCTTGAAAGTGACGCACATTGTATCGTTTATATGTCCCGTTTTTATAGGTTCGATAGACTCAAGTTCGCCTTTTACGGCAAATTTGGCGCATATATTTTTAAGTTCGTCTTTGGTATAAACTGCTTCTTTCATCAAAATCTCTCCCTGAATTACCCTTTAAGGATCTTATAGTATTTTTAATGAGCAGACACTTTGCTTAGTATAGCACTTTTATCCTATTTTGTCAAGAGTCGGTCAATAACCGGAAATGAAACGGCGGCAACCGCGACTCCCGAGACTACGGCAAGAAGCGACAGATACGGCAGCATTTCCAGAAGTGAAAGCGAAGAAAAGACGGCGACCGCCGCAAAAAACTGCCCCCAGATATGAAAAACCGAGCCGCACGCACTCACCGCAAAAATCGAGAATTTTCCCGTTTTTTTAAGCAATATCATTATTATAAGAGACATTACCGTTCCGCAGACCGAGAATAAAAGAGAAGAAAGCCGCCCTAAAAACAAAAGAGAAAAGAAACTTTTGAAAAGTCCGAAAGGAACGGCGTATTTTTCGCCGAAAACATAAAGAACAACGAGGACGGTGATGTTTGAAAGTCCGAGCCTGAACCCCGGAAAGACAAATCCGAGAGATATAAGGCTTTCTATGTAGGAAAAAATCAGCGCGAGAGCCAAAAGCAAGGCTGTCAGCGCAATTTTTTCGATCTTATTATTCCGCAACAGAGTCTACCTCCCCGCCGCCGGAAATTTTGACCGAAAGTCTGTTGGGAATACATATTATGCTTTCCCCCGCTTTGGATATTCTTCCGAAATTTTCGCAGACCTTATCTTTGCAGTCACTGTCTTCGACTCTTACCGTTCCGTCTTCAACGATGACCTTACAGTGTTCGAGAATTATCTCTCTGTTTTCGGAAAGAACGTATTCCGACACTTTTCCGTTGTCCGACACCGTAAAGGTGTTCCCCTGCGCATAAAAAAACGACGGAAGAAGACCTATCAGAAAAGAAAGAACGACCGCCGCCCCGACGACTGCGATATCGGGCAGAAATCTTTTAATCTTCAAAGAAATACCCCTCTTTCGCGAGCGTGAAAAGGTTCTTTTCGCCGACAACAAAAACGCCGCCGCCTTCAGAAACAAAAATGACCGTTTTCAGTCCGTATACCGAACATTTTTCAAACAGATCTTCCGCAGAATCTTTCCCTGTAACAAAGAAAGCGGTGCTTAAAGCGTCCGCGGCAACAGGATCGTCGCAGATAACCGTTACCGAAAGAAGTCCGTTATCCGCGGGATAACCTGTGGACGTATCAAGTATATGGTGATATATTTTGCCTTCATATTCAAAATTGCGCTCATAAACGCCTGAAGTGACGACCGACGTATTCCCGACCGTTGCATAGCCCAGAAGTCCGTCAGACTGCGGGTCTCTTATTCCTATTTTATACTTTTCGCCGTTTTTGTCTCCGACAACGCAGACATTTCCTCCGAGATTTATTACGGCTTCTCCGACATCGGCATCTCTGAGCGCCGAAACAGCGGATTTTGCCGCCATTCCTTTTCCGACCGCTCCGATATCGATACCCATTCCCCTCTCCGTAAATTTAACGGTATTTCCGTCGATCTCAACAGATCTGTAACCTACGAGTTTCAGTGCGTCCCTTATTTCCTTTTCGGTCGGAGGCACGGGTCTTTCGGTAATGTTCCAGAGTTTTGAAAGAGGCGCCACGGTTATGTCGAACGCCCCGTCCGTAAGCGCCGACACGTCAAGACAAATCTTAACAGCCTCGGCGACCTGTTCGGGAAGAGTAAATTCCGAATCCGTTTCCGCAAAAAGATAGTTTTCCTTGCCTCCCGCGCTTTCAAGCATAACGGCGGCGTTGTTCACAGCCTTTTCCGCAACCGAAACAAAAGACGCAGGCGCTGTTACGGTGCAGTATGTGTCCATAGCCCAGAATTCCGAAGTCGCCTGTTTTTCGGAACAGCCGCACAGTAAAAAAATGACCGCCGCAAGAAAAAACGTCAATGCTTTCTTTCTCATACGACAGTCCTCCGATATTTTTGATACAGAGGTATTTTAGCACAAACAAAAGTCTTTGTCAATCAGTCATAATCGGCAAAATCGGTTCATAATAATGTACCAATGAAAACGAACGCGGATACGGAGGAAACAAAATGATTACTGCGCCGAATATTTATCAGGATATCGCGACACGGACGGGCGGCGATATTTATATAGGAGTTGTAGGTCCCGTCAGAACCGGAAAATCCACTTTCATAAAAAAATTCATGGAAGAACTCGTAATTCCGAATATCGAAAACGAATATGCGAAAGAAAGATCTCAGGACGAACTGCCGCAAAGCGCTTCCGGAAAAACGATAATGACGACGGAACCCAAGTTTATTCCAGAAAAGGCAGTCGAACTCACGGTCGGAAAAAACGTCAATTTCAGAGTAAGGCTCATAGATTGCGTAGGATACGTCGTTCCGACCGCTCTCGGACATACCGAAAACGATCAGCCGAGAATGGTCAATTCACCGTGGTCCGAAGAACAGATACCTTTTGACAAAGCGGCTGAGATAGGTACTCAGAAAGTAATAAAGGAACATTCCACAATAGGACTTGTCGTAACCACCGACGGCTCTATCGGGGATATTCCGCGGGAAGACTATATAGAATCGGAACGCCGCGTCGTTAAAGAATTAAAAGACATAAACAAGCCTTTTATCGTTATTCTCAATACTGTTTATCCGAAAAGCGAAAAAGCAAAGGAACTTTCGGCGTCCCTTTCCGCAGAATACGGGGTCCCCGTAATGCCCGTCGACTGCCTTTCCCTTTCCGCAGGCAAAATAAACGGAATAATGCAGAAAATACTGTTTGAATTCCCTGTAAAAGAGATCAAAGTGTCGCTTTCCGACTGGGTAACAAAACTTTCCCGCGACCATTACATAAAATCCGCACTTATCGAAACGATAGGTGCCGCCGCCGAAAACATTTCGAAAATCAGAGAAACGGATTCCGCGGCGGAGACAATAGCGCAGAACGAAGACGTTACGGCGTGTGAAATAACCGGTGTTTTCCCCGGAAAAGGAAGTGTTTCGGTTTCGGTAGAGTCACCGAAAGCGCTTTTCTATAAAGTTCTCGGAGAAACAACGGGTATTGAAGTAAAGGACGACGGAGACCTCATTACGGTAATGAGCGAACTTGCGCGTTCCAAAAACAGATGCGAAAAACTTGCCGAGGCGCTTGACGAAGCGGAGGCAAGGGGCTACGGAATAGTTACTCCGTCGGGAGAACAACTGTCTCTCGAAGAACCGCAGATAATAAAACAGGGCAACCGTTTCGGAGTAAAACTAAAGGCGTCGGCACCGTCATATCATATAATAAAAGCCGATATAGAAACGGAAGTAAGTCCGATAGTCGGCTCGGAAAAACAGTCAGAGGAACTTGTTCAGTATATGTTGAAAGAATTTGAGGAAGACCCGAAAAAGATATGGGAAAGCAACATTTTCGGGAAATCCGTCTATTCGCTCGTAAACGAAGGACTGAACACGAAACTCGGCAAGATGCCGTACGACGCACGGGATAAGGTAAAAGAGACCCTTGAAAAAATAATAAACGAGGGAAGCAACGGACTTATCTGCATAATTTTATAAAAGAAAATCCCGTGAATACGGGATTTTCTCATTTTGATTTGAAAAGAACTCCTTTGAAGAGCAATATTCCGACAATCATCAGCGCCACACCTGCAAATTTTTCCCAACCGAACGGCGCTTTTTCACTGCCGAAGAGTCCGAAATAGTCGATTACTGCCGCGGCGAGAAGTTGAGCGACGAGAATTGAAGAGACCGCCGCCGTCGGAGAAAGCGACGACATGGAAAGCATTACCGTTATCGTAATGACAAGCCCGATAGCGCCGCCCGAAAGATAAAGTTTATCAGCCTGACCTATAAGCGAGAAATTTCCTTTTCCGAAAATCAAAACGGCGGCAAGAGACAGTAAAAACGCCGTCCCCTGAACAAACGCATTTGATTCGAGAAGCCCTATTTTTTCGGAAAGACGGGTGTTGAAAACGCCCTGAAAACTCATTGCCGCTCCCGCTATCGCGGCGTATATCCAACCCATGAAAACACCTCTTTTTATAAAGTTTCTCCAATTCAAACAAAAATATGACAAAACGGAAGTGTTTATTTACTTGTCGATATCAATGTGATATAATTAAAATAATCAAACAAAAAAAGGAGAAACCGTATGTATAATATTGATGTCGTAAAAAAATTCGACCCGGAACTCGGAAATGCCATCGACCTTGAACTTTCGCGTCAGAAACACAATATCGAACTTATAGCGTCGGAAAATATCGTTTCCGAAAATGTTCTGGCGGCAATGGGAACGATCCTTACAAATAAATATGCAGAGGGATATCCCGCAAAAAGATATTACGGCGGCTGTCAGTATGTCGACATTGTCGAAGAC
>CAKSQP010000064.1 GCA_934486965.1 uncultured Eubacteriales bacterium | reverse complement strand
CCGAACACGGTAGTTAAGCTCGTGTGTGCTGAAAATACTTGGCTGGCAACGGCCCGGGAAGATAAGTCGATGCCGACACTCTTTTTATATGGACCATTAGCTCAGTTGGTTAGAGCTCCCGGCTCATAACCGGTCGGTCCGGGGTTCGAGTCCCTGATGGTCCACCAAAAAAGCACTTAAACTTTAAGTTTAAGTGCTTTTTTTATGAAACGCACCTGACTGTGCATGAAAAATGCAGTGGGCTTCCGCCCATGAAACGGGTGCTTCACGGCGGGTACTTCCGCCGCTTCATGTTGCGCAGCAGCATTTCATAAAACAGTTTCGGTTGTGTGATTTCGTCGCACAGCAAAAAAGGACTTACTTTCGCAAGTCCTTTTTTTCAGTTATATTCGCCTGCAGCGAGTGACACTGCTTTCGTCAGCGATCTCGGTTTCGCCTAGTAATAACTATCGGTTTGCCCGTCCGAAATGTAAACCGCTCCGATTTTCAAATATTACAATGTAGGGGGCTTTATCAGGGACTGCTTTTCGGTCCCGCCTCTTTTTTTAACTTTTCTTCAGCCCTTTTCCTGCGTTTATATTCACGGATTTTTGCCAGAATCTGCTCTTTGTTTTTATTATAATATCTGTCCCTGTACGCCTTGACCTTTTCGGGGTTTGCTTTCTTGTATGCTTCGCGATAGGCTTTCTGATGTTCTTTGGTTTTTTGATAGTATTCTCTTCTCTTTTTCCGCACGGCGTCTCCGTTTTCCGCGCGGTATTTTCTTGCGCGGGCGTTTATTTCTTCGCGGTGCGTCTTTTGGTATTCCCTTCTTTGTATCTTAAGTTTTTCCTTATGTTTTTCACGATAGCGTCGGTCTTTTTCTCTTCTTTTATCCTTATGCCTGTTCCAATAGTCGCGGTCACGCTGTCGGCAAAGTTCAAGATGTTTTTTTCTGAAATCTCTTACATACGCCCGTCTCTTTTCCATGATTTTTTCGACATATTCTTCCATGGCGTACAAATATGCCGCATTGAGCGAACTGTTTTTCCTTGTATATGATTTTGATTCGAGCAGGCTTTTGAATACGTATTTTCGGTACTCCGCAATGTAACTGTTTCTTATCGCCGCGACGACGTATGCCTCAAAATTGTCGATAATATCAGGCTTTACCCGAATTCTTTCAAGAACTTTCCATGCGGTGATGTCCGCGATCTGCATATAGTCGTCTTTTTCAAGCGACGGGATTTTTTCGTGTTCTTTCATGACAAAGACGGCAAGCGGACGGATAAGCCCGAGCAGTTCGTTCAGATTCTGCATATCGGTCGGGTCGTCGACATATTTCCGTGCGAGCGCCCGCCTTTTTTCGTTTTTTTCTTCATACGTCATACATTTTCTCCGTCGTAAAAAAAAGACTTCCTCAGTCAAGGCTGAGGAAGTCTCTGTTTTTTTCAAATGCACGCAGGGCGTCGTATTCTCGGCGTCTGCCCTCCGAAAGATAGAAATTTTTGAATTTGAACCCGCAAAGCGGCTCGTCTGCGTCGACATATCCGGGGTGAAAGAGTATCTCTATGTCACAGTGGTGCTTTTTTGCGTATTTAACGTATGCGGGAAGCAGTTTTCTTACCCTTTCTTCGGTCATATTCCCCGAAAACATTATCCCGAAAAAACAAGCCGTCGGTATGCCGAGTTTTTTTATTCTGCCGCGGTTTATAAGGGTAAAAAAGTTGATGAGCCACTGTTTTATGAGATTTACCGATATGTATGAGCCGAAAAGCGACGGGGTCTTTATAAAAGGCGAAAGCGGTTCCGCGGGCGTTCTGATATATCCGACTTCAAGCCCGTTTTCTTCAATAACTTCGCTCAGTGCGGAAAAAACAAGCGGAATCGTGTGAGTGTGCTGGTGACTGTCAAGCAATATCCGCGTTTTATCCGTAAAAAATGAAAGCGTTTTTTCTATCTGGGCTTTGATCTCCGTTTTCAACTGCTTTTTGAAAAGTTTTCTTTTCGGAGAAAGGGAAAGCGCCAGAAGTCCCGTATAGGTGTTTTTGAAATATCCGTCGCCGTCGACAAGAAGAGGAACGGAACTTTTGTCCGAAACGCATTTGCCTTCGACAAGGTTTATATGTACCCCGAAGTTTGCATTTCCGGCGTTTCTTATCTTTTCCCGAATGTCTGCGACGCCCGAGTTCGGGAATACGCTTATTCTGCCGAGAAAGCCGTCTTTATTGCATTGCAGTATCCTGTCGCAGGAGGCGTCGGACACGCCGAAATCGTCGGCGCACCAATAAATACGCGGTTCAAATTCCATGGTTTCGGTCCTTATGATTATTCTTCGCTGAGTTTCAGAATGACAGTGTCTTTGTATATCGCAACAGAGCCTGTTTTCGGCCAGAGCGGCATACTTTTTACAAGTTCGGTGTTCTTTAATTCCGCCGCCTTTTTCCCTGAAAGGAACTTAAGGTTCATATTGCAGTAATCGTTCAGAGCCGACGTCACAACGCTCTGGTTTACGGATTCGTCGTCATTCCGCAGTATAAGCCCGTTTGTCGAGCCGGTAATTTCGGGCGGTATCATTACGGAATACGCCTCCGAATTTTTGAGACTGCCGACAACGAGGATCTTCGTCGCGTTTTCGTAACCGTCAAGAGTCTCTATTTTGTCGGAAATTCTTATGAGGATACCGTATGATTTTTCAAACGCCATCTGCAATTTGTGATAGGCGATATTCGCAATGCGGATATTGCAGAAGACCATTGCCGAGCAAATTATGAAGACCGCCCATGTTTTGACCGCATTTATACGGACATTTCTGAAATCAACGTTTTCATATAACAGGATAAGGTAGATGTAAACGATAAAATAACTCATTTTCATGAGCGTGTGATAATCAAGGTCTGTGTTTGCGAAATAAAGGAAATTACAGCCTATCGGTATCGAAATTATATAAAAGAAAACGAGAATAAGCCCGCCTTTTCGGACGTTTTTGATTATCGCGTAAAGATATCCCGCCGCCAGAAAGACAAAGAAAACGATATTTGTCGCGGAATAGAGGTTGAAACCGTTGTCAAAATCAATAAAGAATTTGAAAAACGTATAGATCGCTTCAAGCGCCGCGGTGGAAAAAGAAAAATCCTTAAAGGAAAAAGCGTCGGAAAATCCCTGATAATCGGACGCCGTGATGTTTGCAAGCGACATGACGAGACTTTGAACCGCATAATAGACCGCAAACGCCGCGACTCCGCATATTATGTATCGGAGCGCTTTTTTCAGAGACGCCGAAGTTTTGTCGCCCTTGATGACGCCGAGAATAAGATATGCCGTAAGGAGCGCTATCGCGGTGGTTATGTAAGCCTGATATATTCCCATTGAAACGGAGAGCAGCAGCACTCCGAAGATGGCGGGCTTTATACTTTTTCGTGTGAGCAGCCAGACCGCAATACAGGTCAGCAGAAACGAAAGGGCGTAGGCGTCTGCGACATAACAGTAGGTGAAAGTCGATGTGACCGTCGGAAACGTTACGGCGACAGCCCCCGTAAGGGCGGCGCAGAGCCTGCTTTTTATCCCGAAAATTTCGCATATAAAAATTGTTGCAAGAGCAATATAGAATATTGCAAGCACGCCGTTCAGCCACGGCACTTCAAAAGCCGTGCTGATCTTTGCGGCAAACGCCAGAAACCAGCGGCCGAGCGCCTCCATGTGCTGATGGTCTTCGCGAAAAACGAGCGAATCCCAGTTCGGCAGCCAGTTTGTCATTCTGTATAAATGGGCGAGAAGCCCTGCGACAAAGGCGGAGGAGAATGCGAAAATCCATATCGGTTTTATCTTTGATCTCAGGGTCTTTAAAAGTTCGTCCGTCATCTGAACTCTCCTTTTACGATTTATGATAATAAGGGCAATTTCGGTGTTTTGTGTAAGGGATTTTGCGGTGCGGGCGGTGTTGCGGCGGGGTGGGGGCTCGTAGGCGTGAATACCCCGAAATATTGCAAGGCGATGTTTCCCGAAGTTATTATACCACGGAGTAAAAATGCTTGCTGGCAAGGTTATTTTACGAGGCCGTTAATGTCGAGGCGCGGAGGATCCGCGTGGGGGCGAATGCCCCGAAATATTGCAAGGCAATATTTCCCGAAGACATTATAACACAATCCCCGACATTACGCAAGTTTTCCCGCCGCCCCAAAAGGGACTTTTCTTTTACAAAACGGTTCGGACAGCAAAAAAACGGGAGGAAACGCCGACCGATAAATGAGGCTTTTTTTTCTTCTCCCGAATTTCTTGACTTTGAGGGGCGAATGTGGTATACTGAACCGTAAAACATTCGGGGAGGGCGCCATGAAACGAACTTTTAATATAGTCGGAAACGTTGCGATGTGGCTTTTTTTGATATTCGCCGTTACCGTTACCGTTTTTATGTTTTCCTCCTCTTCGAGCGACGAGGGGTATCCTACCATGTTTGACAGAGTGTTTATCCCCGTAAGCGGAACCGTCGACGCCGATTCCGTAAAAAACGGCGATCTTCTTATCGTAAAGGAAAAGGAAGAAGATACCCTACTCAAAACCGAGGCGGGAAACGTTCTGATATTTACGGTCAAATCCGATCCCGACAGCAAGGAAGTCCTGAAAATAGACCGCGTTAAGGAAACGCGGACTCTGCCTGACGGCAATATCGAACTGAGATTCGAAAAAACAGGTTTCCTCACAGTAAACAGGGAAAACGGAATGCTCCGCGAGGGACGTTTCATTGCGGTCTATTCGGGTAAAAAAATTCCCGCAATAGGCGGCATTTTCGGATTTCTCGTTTCGCAGACAGGTTTTATTTCCGTCGTCATAATTCCGCTTGTCCTGCTTTTCCTTTTTGAACTTTTTAACTACGCGATAGCGGTCATGAGCCGTCCGAGATCTTCGGTCTCGGAAGAAGAAAAGCACGCCATTGCCGAAAAGGCGGTTGCCGACTATATCAAAAAACAGTCGGAAAGCGCGGACGACGGCGGAGAGATATAAAATATTTTGAAATATCGGTGAAATCGCTTGCAATTTGCACAATTTTGTGATATTATAAATTGCAAGATATAAGGCCCCTTGGTCAAGCGGCTAAGACGTCGCCCTCTCACGGCGAAAACAGGAGTTCGATTCTCCTAGGGGTCACCATGAAAAAGCACTTGTTTTCGCAAGTGCTTTTTCAGTTATATTCGCCTTTCGGCGAGAGATATTGCCTTACGGCAGTGATATCCGGCTTTGCCGGGAGATATTCGCTTCGCGAGTGTTAAAGGCGAATATAATATCACTGTGCCGCAGGCACAATATCACTTTTGCTCAAGCAAAAATATCACTTAATACTAATTTATATAAGAACTTAAATTTATATGCAAGGCTAAAAATCTGCAGGTATCGTAAGATATCTGCCGATTTTTACTTTTTCACTTTTCACTTTTCATTTTTCACTAAAATCCCCCCCCCGCCGCTTTCCGAAAGTAACGGTAAAGAGTTAAGAAGTGAAAGTTTGACCGTCCCGATTGACAAATATTGTCGGGTATGGTAAAATGAGAAAAAATTTTACAGGGGGAAACTTATATGTTCGAAGATAAATCCACATTTTCAACAGCGTCGGGCGAAGATCTGCCGTATGTTGTTTTACAGGTAACGCTCAAAGAAAAATTTCTGGGAACGGGGTCGGGAAACCTTACCGAACTTGAAAAGGCGATCAATGCGCAGGCGGCGAAAGGTTACAGACTGCACACGATAACAACTTCCAACGGCGGAAGCAAGGGACTTATGGGCGGCGACCGTATTCAGGCGACCATGGTTTTTGAAAAAATAAGATAAGAAAAGGTGCTGCCTCAGCCTGAGGAGCACCTTTCCTATTATATATCGGAAATCAGATTTTCATTTTTGAAATTGCGTAGTTTATTTCGTCTTCGGTAAAACCTTCGTCGGAAAGAATTTCTGCGAGTTCTTCCTTTGAGTATTCTTCCGTGCCGCAATATTCTTTTATATACTTTGCCGCCTGCATACACCAGTCAGCCCCGCAGTTTTGAACTCCGTACTCCGCCTGCTCCTGTGTGAATAGTTCTTCATCGACAAGTTGTCTTTTCAGAGATTCATACGAACAGGCCTCCGTGTCAAGGCAGTTTCCTGCGGCTTTTGCCGCCTGCATACTCCAGTCTGCCCCGCAGTTTTGAACTCCGTACTCTGCATCTTCGGCTGAAAATCCGTCGAAGATAAGTTGCTCTGTCAGTTCTTTATAAGAAAAAGCGTCGGAATCAAGATAGTCCCTTGCCTCTCTTATCGCATTCAAAGGAGAAAAATCTTCTATGCCGTCCTCACGGTCGTTTTCTGCTATTTTCGGAAGATACAGATGATATTCGTCATAAGGCTCTCCCTTGTCTTTTACGCGGATACGTTTCTTTTTTCCGTCTTTGAAATGCAGTATCAGGGTCACTTCGTCATATTTATATACGTCGCGGGTTTCGTAATGCATCGGGTCTTCCGGCGGGAAGAGCCAGTTCCTGTCGGTTTCGGTGCCGAATATGCTGTCCCTTCCGATTTCCTCCGCCCATTCCGTCCGGTCGGGATCCGATTTTCCGAATATTGCAAAAAGAATTACGGCGGTGAGTATTAAAAATACGGCGATTATCCACATATCTCTTTCCTCCGCCCCTATTTTATCCGATATCGGGGTTTTTGTCAAATAAAGGCTTTACAAATCCGAAAAAAAGGTGTATTATATACCTAAAAACAGAGGGGGATCAGAAATGAAAAAATCAGGTGTATTCTGGGGAATTTCGCTTATAGGAACGGCGGTTCTCCTTTTGGTAAGTTATCTCGGAACAAGTCTCGGCTTCCTTGACATATCGGGCGTTCCCGTTGTGAGGATCTGTCTCGGCGTTCTGTGTCTTGCGTGGCTAATTTCGGCGCTTGTCCGTCTTAAATTTTCGGAAATATTCTTTCCGCTGGCATTTATTTTTCTTTTGTTCGAAAAGGAAATTGCAGGGGTTATCGGGGCGAAGACCGACGAACTTATCCCGACATGGATAGTTATTCTCTGTGCGTTTCTTTTAACGATAGGCGTCGGAACGCTTTTCCCGAAAAAGGAAAAGGCAAATACCGCCGAAAACGCGCAGAAGATAGGCGTCGACGAAAAGAGCAGAATGGGGCATTTCGTAAAGTATATCGACTGCACCGATTTCACCGACGCAAGGGTCGACAATTCGATGGGCGAATGTGAAGTTTTCTTTGAAAACACGCAGAATTATCAGGGCGGCGGAACGCTGTATGTAACAAACAACCTCGGAGCCGTAACGGTGAGAGTTCCTGCCGACTGGAAAATCATTACCGATTTCGAAAACGGGCTCGGAGATGTTTCCGTGCCGTCGGGCGGCGGCGAAAAAACGCTCAGAATTTCGGGGAAAAACAATCTCGGAAGCGTAAACGTCGTAAGAGAATAAAATTCGGGACTGCATTTTTGCAGTCTCAATTTTTTTGCGTTTTCTTAAATTGTGACAAAAGTATTGACTAACCTTTGCGGGTTTGATATAATGTAATCGGAAATTTATCGTTTGGGAGAATAAAATGGCGAAACTTTATTTCAAATTCGGCGCTATGGGCAGTTCGAAGACCGCGCAGGCGCTGATGACAAAATTCAATTACGAAGAAAAGGACAAAAGCGTTCTTTTGATAAAGCCCGCGACCGACAACCGCGACGACAGAATAGGCGATGACGGCAGAATAATAACAGAGGTGCGGAGCAGAATAGGGCTCTACGCCCCCGCGACGGCGGTTTCTGATACCGAGAACCTTATCGAAATGTATATTTCCGAAAACGAAAAATCGGAAGTCGACGTCATAATCTGCGACGAATGTCAGTTCCTTACCGAAAAGCAGGTCGACGAACTCAAGGATATCGCCGACCTTTACGACGTTCCTGTCTTGTGCTTCGGACTCCGTGCCGATTTCAGGACGAAACTTTTCCCCGGCAGTAAACGCCTCTTCGAAATTGCGGACAGCATTTCCGAGATAAAGTCTATCTGTCACTGCGGCAGAAAAGCGACGGTAAACGCCCGTATCGACGGAAACGGAAAAATAATAACCGAGGGAAATCAGGTCTTTATCGGCGGCACGGGTCAGTATGTCGGAATGTGCTATAAATGTTACAGAAAACAGATAAAAGAAGAGGGAGGCTCTTTATGAAAATAGAAGAAATTCTCGCAAAGGTCGATCATACTCTGCTTTCGCAGACGGCGACATGGGAAGAAATAAAAAAGATATGCGACGACGGAATGAAATATAAGACCGCGTCGGTCTGCATACCCGCGTCTTATGTTAAGCAGGCGAAAGAATATGTCGGGGATAAACTTCCGATATGCACCGTTATCGGTTTCCCGAACGGATATTCGACGACCGAAACGAAATGTTTCGAGACCGCCGACGCCGTGAAAAACGGAGCGGACGAAATAGATATGGTAATAAATATCGGCTGGCTCAAAGATAAAAAATATTCCGCACTTTGCGATGAGATAAAAAGAGTAAAAGCCGCCTGCGGCGGTAAAATATTAAAGGTTATAATCGAAACTTGTCTGCTTACCGACGGCGAAAAAATCGAAATGTGCCGAATTGTCACCGAATCGGGCGCCGATTTTATCAAGACTTCTACGGGCTTTTCGACCGCGGGAGCAACTTTTGACGATATCGCTCTCTTTGCAAAGCACGTCGGTCCGAATGTCAAAATAAAAGCCGCCGGCGGAATTTCGTCGGTTGCCGACGCCGAAAAATTCATTTCGCTCGGTGCTTCAAGGCTCGGAACAAGCCGAATAGTCAAAATCGTAAAAGCGGAAAACCTTATATAAGAAAGGAAAACTGTTATGACAAAGCCTTATCCTACGCCCCATATAGCGGCGACCCCCGAAGATTTCGCAAAAACCGTTTTGATGCCGGGAGACCCTCTCCGCGCGAAATTTATCGCCGAAAACTTTCTTGAAAACGCAAAACTCGTAACTAACGTAAGAGGAATTCAG
>CAKSQP010000063.1 GCA_934486965.1 uncultured Eubacteriales bacterium | reverse complement strand
GTATAAGCATAACCACGGGAACGACATATTTGATCATTACGGCGTAAAGTTTTTTTCTTCCGAACTTTTCGCCGTTCTTTTCAACTTCGGAGATTATCCATTTCGGACCGACGATCCAGCCGATCAAGATACTTGTAAGCAGGCTTATAAACGGCATAAGAAAACTGTTGCTTATATAGTCGGCAATGTCGAGAAGTTGGGCGGACGCGCCGTTCGGCAGTGTTATATTGAAATAGAAGACATTATATCCGAGACATATTATGACCGCGGTCAAAAGGGAGTAGCCACCGATAGCCGCGCACATCTGTTTTCTGCTTTTTTTGAAGATCTCCATGCAGTTTGCGACGAGCGTTTCCATGACCGAAACGCAACTTGTGAGCGCCGCAAAACCGAGTGCGAGGAAAAATGCCGCTCCTACAATTCTTCCTGCACCGCCCATGGCGTCAAACACTTTCGGAAGACTTATAAAAGTAAGGCTCGGTCCGCTTGACATACCGTCCTTACCGAGAAAGACAAAGACTGCGGGAATTATCATCGCTCCAGCAAGAACAGCAACTCCTGTATCGAAAAGTTCTATCCTGTTGTTTGCTTTAACGAGATCTACGTCGTCTTTGACATAACTTCCGTAAGTTATCATTATTCCCATGCTGACGCTCAGAGAGAAAAATAACTGACTCATCGCGTCAAGCACTATACCGAGAAACCGTCCGACAGACATATTTGAAAAATCGGGTACGAGATAAAGGGCGAGCCCCTGAAGTCCCGTTCTTGTCTCTCCGTTTTCGTCGGTCACCGATAAGGTAAGCGAAAAAATCGTTATTGCAACGATCAGGACGAGAAGCCCCGGCATTATATATTTAGACCATTTTTCTATACCTTTTTCGACGCCGCAAAAGACTACAAAAGCAGTAAGTGCAAGGAATATAAGCATAAAAACGATAGGGGATACGGGGGAGGAGATAAACGACGTAAAGAATCCGTCTCCCGCAAGTTCTTTGCCGTCGGAAACGATATATGCGGCAAAATATTTTGTTATCCAGCCGCCTATGACGGAATAATATGTCATAATAAGGGCGGGAACGAGAAATGTCAGATATCCGAGAAATTTCCATTTGGGGTGAATTTCCGCAAAAGCATTGAGCGCGTTCTTCTTCGTCTTTCTGCCGATTGCGACGTCTGTCGTTAGAAGTGTAAAACCGAAAGTCAGAACGAGCGCTATGTAAATTATCAGGAACAATCCTCCGCCGTCTTTTGCACAGAGATACGGAAACCGCCATATATTGCCTACGCCTACGGCACTTCCCGCGGCGGCGAGGACAAATCCTATCGAACCGCTGAATCCTTTTTTCTTGTTTTCCATACTTTCACCTTTTTTGTTGTTTTTATTTATATATTATACCCGACATCTTTCTTTTCTGCAAACCGTGAAAATTTCATCTGATGATACTTTATTCGACAAAAGTTTCGTTAAATGATACAAATATGTGATTTCTGAATGTTAAAATAAAGTAAAATAAGAATTTGAGTAAAAAAAGTATATTTTGAGGAAACAAATATGAGTGACATAAATGTAAAAACGGGAGAACTTATCCGAAAATACAGGAAATCGTGCAAAATGACTTTACAGCAACTTGCAGACGCTATCCATAAAAGCCGCGCGACTGTCTGCAAATATGAAAACGGTGAAATTTCGGTCGACCTTGAAACACTTTTTGAAATAAGTCAGGTTTTGCAGGTTTCTTTGCCGAGACTTGCCGATTACCGTCCGAACGACGGCGATGAGGAGACCGTCTCTGTCGGGAACATCGGAAAAAGTCCTTTTTTCAAAGCAAAAAGGCTGTATTTCTATTTTTACGACGGCAGATATAACAGGCTCAAGGACGGAATAATAAATATTTACGATAAATCCGAAAACGGTGCGACTTATGACGCGACTTTCACCCTTTGTTCGGTTTCGGGCACCGGCAGGAGCGGGGAGGCGTATTATACGGGTACTGTGCTTTACAGCGATATGCTTATCCGTTTTTCGTTTGTGAATACCCTTAATCCTCTGGAGGAAGATCTTCTGTATATTTTTAATCCGCTTGAACGCAGGGACTATACCGACGGACTTCTTTGCGGAATATCAAGTGCCGATTTTATGCCGTGCGCCTTTCGGTGTCTGGTGACGCTTACGCCGCAGTCTCTTGACGAAAATCTGCGCAGGAAACTTCTTTTTTCTTCAAAAGAGATCCAGCGATGGTCTAAACTCAATATGCTTACGGTCGATAATCGCAGTGAATGACGGCTGTCAATATTTCACATTTAGTTTACAAAAAAACTATTGCAATAGATTTCGGTTTGTAGTATAATATACAGGTCGAAACGCTATGGAGAAATCGCGTAGTTGGTCGAGCGCGCACGATTGGAAATCGTGTAACCGCCAGAAGCGGTTCGAGGGTTCGAATCCCTCTTTCTCCGCCAAAAAATCCTCATTCGTAAGAATGGGGATTTTTTTATTCACTTTTCACTTCGAATCTTCCGTCTTCGGACCTAAGCATAGCGAACAATATCGTTTTTTGCACAGGAGAGATGTCACGCCGGACAAAGTAAGTTTATTACGAAGGTGAAGTCTGTTCGGATATAGATAGAAAGAACCTCTTTCGTATGAATGAGGTTCTTTCTATCTTTTTTGAATGCTGTTTTTTTAAGTATACCGCAGGATTTCAAAAATGGCAATTGACACTTTTGAAATTGTAATGAGTTTACGGGGTGTCTATGTTATAATTATTATAACTATAATGCCACTTACATACGGCTTGTATAGGAGAGAGGAGAAACTTATGCGATACCGAAAACATACCAAACGAACAGCACGGCTTTTGTCCGTTGTTATAGCGGTAATTACGATAATTTCGCTTATGCCGATTGCAACATCGGCACGGGAAAGCGGAAATACCGTACTGCTTGAGGACTACTACGGACTTTGCGACGGAAATGCCGTCAAAGTGCCGGGACTTACTTATCGATGCTCCGGACACGGTGATAAAATGGTTCCGTACTACGTTGAAGAAGAAAACGATTATATACGGACTATCCCCGGAATTATCGAACAGGTAGGCAATAAGATCCGGTATATAAAAGACTATTATTGTCCCAGTTGTTACAATCAATTCAAGAGCGGCACTGCACAGGTACTGCACGGGAATTCAAACAAAAGCAAGGAAGAGTTAGGTATAGATGGAGGTACTCTGGACGATTACTTTCAGTACTTAGGAGAACACGATCTTGCATTTCTTGCCGATTGCGGTTTTTACTACGGTGCAAAAGACGATTTTGAACATATACCCAAGACAAACGGCAACGGCACCGGAGGAAACTCCTATGCGCCTGCAGGTCCGACGATAACAGATGAGATTATTTTATCGGGAGGGTTACATTCCAATAAGGCGTTGCCCGAACCTTATGCAAAACAGCCGGACAGTGATGACCCTATCGGCAACTGGGACGTCCTCGGGGCGTGGACTTTCTATCAGTTTTACTATACAGGTATGCGGAAGATAATAAACAAGCCTGCAACTGCCGACGACCCTGCATGGGATACAGTAAGGGATACAACCCGAATTTACTATATGCAGCGACAGGCGGAAAATCAGACGTATGCCTGCCGTATTGATTATACGGGACATTGGTATAATTTCGATTACTCAAAACTTGCCGATTGGCGTATAACCGATCTTATGGCAGAATATTCCACCGGTGAAATTTGCGGCTACGCCACTTATGTGGGAAGTCAATCGGAAGTTGCTGTCCCCGAAACGATCAATATTCCGATTTACGGCGATGTTAAGGTCATCGGACTGGACATTGAAAATCACAATCTCACCAAGGTCTACGTCAACGACAATGTTACCTGTATAAGGCGTTTGAGTTCCGTAAACCTTGAAGAAATTTCGGGCTGCAAAAACCTTGAATACATAGAAAAATACGCGTTTCAGAACGATGTTTCTCTGAAAACGATTCCCGAAATGCCGAAACTCGACTGGATTGCAATGGGTGCGTTTGAGGGCTGTATTTCGCTCCGCGACATTAAACTTCCCGATAATATGACCTTTATAGATTTCACGGCGTTCGGCTGGTACGATACGGTCCTTGGTAACTACGATATCGGCATGGACGTGGAAAGTTGGGAGGCGTTCCAATATCTGCGTGACCTTTCCGATAACGATAAAATTCTCGGAATTACTCTTTACGCAAAGAAAGGCAGCACGACCTATACGTTGCTTGATACTCTTATAAATAAAAATGACGCTCTTACGCCTGCTCTTGACAACGACGGCAAACCGTATTTCAGATCTTACGGAGACACTGTTGCCATGATGAGCGGCGAAGTGAAGAATTACACTTCGCATTGGAACCTGAAGAGCAGCGGCGACTATAAAGGAAGCGTTGCGTCAACCGACAAGGACGTTGACGACTCCACGAACGGCAGGCTCGGAGAATACGACGGCAGTCCGACATTTGAAGACCTGATAAAGGACCCCGTCGGCTGGCTTAAACAACTTATAGGCATGGGAGGAACCGCATTCCTGCTTCTGCTGTTCCTTTTGTCGTTCCTCGGTTTTTCGGGCGGCAAATATGAATCAGATTCGATAAAATTCAAAATATGCTGGGGACTTATCACCGTCGATTATGATAAAATGCTGAAAGCGGCGGACAGAAACAGGACTATTCTTGAAACTCTTGATAAATTGTCGAGCCTGCAATTATTTGATAAATTCGGCAAATACGGTGAACTTTTCGATGCAGGAGTGGGTGTTTCAAAAGCGCTGCAGAAAGCCGCAGACGTTTACGGCGAAAAAGGAAACTGGAGAGAAGCCCTTGTGAGGGGCGCGGGTTCCTACGGCGCCGGGCAACTTGTAGGAAAGGCGACAAAAACAGACCCGAGCCTTGCAATATGGGATATTGCCACCTCTGAGATATTCAAGGGAAGTGCGGCGGCAGATATGGTAAACGCAGGGAATAACGCTGAAAATCTGTTTGATTATTTTCTTGACCTTGCACATACCGCGTCGTCCGACACCCGTGCCGAGGGCGTTATGGATACCGTATTCGGCGGTAAGTCTATGAGTTACGGCGAACTTGCCGACAAGATGATGAACGGCGATTACGGCGATAACATCAAGAATCTTGTGGACGCCGAGGATATCCTGCTTGCCGAAAATAACGGCGACCTCTATAACGCAGTGTTCGGCGAAGAGGGCATGGGTATCGGCGAATTTCTCATGGGATTCGGCGATACGGCAGAAGACGCACTTATAAAGGGCAACGGCAGTGCCGAAAGAGGCCTTGAAAATTACAGAAAACTCATTGAACGGTTCTATTCCGGTAAGGGGGGAGCAAAATGAAATTTAAGTTGGATTATCTTATGATAAAACGTCTCGGAGAACTTTCGGGTCTCACATATAACGATATTTCTCCGATGAACGAAATCGCTCCCGACACCGAGGAACTTATAAACGGTCTTCCGTCTGATATCTTAGGCAAAACCGACGATATCTTAAAAGAACAGGGATTGCCCGACTCAAAATCCCTGAATGCGTTTATCAAAACACTTTTTGCTCCCGAAAAATGTCTGCGCGCCGAATTAAAAGAAGAAAACGGCAGTTCGGACGTATATTTCATTCCGTTTGACGGGGCATGGCTTATGATGAACGCCAAGCACGGCGAACTTACCGTTGCGGGTCCTGTCTCTTATAAAATTGCGGAGCAGTATCTTATCGCGGCGATGAATTCGGCTTTGGAAAGCGGAGTTTTAAGCGCACAGTACCGCGACGGAGTGTGCAAACGCAGTATTACGGTAACAAACGCCGAAGAGGGCTATGCGTTTTCGGCAGTATGTTTGATAAAACAGAAAAGAACGAGAGGGTATACATTCATTCCTTTGCGAAGACCGAGGAAAACAAAAAGCATATTGCAAAAATGCTGACTGGTGAAATCGGCTTTGAACTGCCGAAGGGCGAAAAAGAGGAACAGAAAATTTCGGCAAAAAGAGTTCTTCGCGGTATAGGAATTGCCTTGCTCGTCAATATATGCGCGGCAATCATCGTTGCAGTGCTGAAAGCGGTATTGTGAGGTGAGCGGTATGAATAAGATAAAAGATATCCTCACAAACGCACTTTACGGAATGCTTCGCTCTTATGAGGGTAAAAAGTTTGTTCCGTCCCTTATTGTGAAACTCGTGATGTCGCTTGCTTCGGCATTTATTACGGCGTTTTTCGCAAACACCCTGTTCTCGAAGAATAACACGGCAAATCAGATATTTGCGGCGCTCTTCTTTTATTTCCTGATTACCGCGGTAAGCAATCTGATCACTGAGATCAAACGCGGAGGAATAGGGAAAAGGCTGAAAACCGCACTCGGCAATATGGTACGCTTGAAGCCTCCCGCATTGTGGTTCTTTCTTGCCGCAATCGTGATTTCGCTGTTTTTGCCGTATGCATTTGTGCTGTCGCTCGCGGTCCTGTTGTTTGTATCTGCGGTATCGGGAGAAAACTCTATGATCATCGGCATTAAAAACGCCGTGACAAAGGGTAAAAATCCCGAAAGAAACGGCAAAGGTCTTGCCGCCTTTACAAGCGGACTTCTTGCCTGCGGACTGATAGTCTGTATTCTTGCAAATCTCGGCGTTCCGACTCTCTACGGTGCAATTGACGGCAGTAATCCGAAAAACAACACTTCACAGACGGAAATTGTAAGTAACGGCGACGCTCAAAAGCCCGACACTCCGTCGGATAATGACGATATTTCCGATAATCAGACAACATCGGATAATAGTAACGTAATTGTGAGCGGAAACACCGATATAAAGGAAGCCGCACAGACTCTGACCGATAAACTTATAGAGTATGCGGGAAACGACAGAACAAATTTCGAAAAACTGTTCCGTAATACCGAAAGTTCGGTCATCGATCAATACTATAACACTTCGTTCGACACTTTTAAGGAATACGGCAAAAGTCTTATTGCAGTAGCGGCAGAGGACGAAAACAGCGTATGGTTTACGGCTCTTTACTACAAACTTCCCAAAAACTATCCTGCGGAAAAGGAAAAATCGGTCTATCTTTCGACAATTATGACCCGCGGAAACGACGGCTGGAAGATCGAATGGAACGATAACGTCCGTTCCGAACTGCAATCGGATTACGAAAATGCAGGTTTTTCGTCTTACGGGCGTGAGGCAATGGAACAAGGCTACGCTTGGGCGAAATTCTTCATTCCGTTTGACCCGAATAGCACTATGATATTTTATGAAGGTGCCGTAATGTGCAAACTGACGGAAATGTATATGGACGAAAGTGACAATCTTAATCTTACATTTTATGCGTCGAACGGCACTGATAAAGATGTAAAACTCACGGGTATGGATATTACTGTTTCCGACGGCGATCTTCAGTTGTTCAGTAAAAACTTTGAAGTCGATACGACAATTCAGAAAGACAGTGCGTCTCTGTTTGTGCTGAAACTGTATTCTGATGAACTTGACTTTACTACCTGGAGCAGCCCGAAAATAACGGATTTCATGTTCAGTTATAATGAAATGTCATAACCTCGGTTTACCGTCAATAAAATAAAATATTTTAAGATAAAAATTCCGAAGTAAAAAAACTTCGGAATTTTTTTGCGAAAGGTATTGACATTTTGTCACTATTGAATATAATATAATAGTGTAAAGCAAAAGAAAGAGGAGAAGGGTATATGAGCAGTCAGTATAAAAAAGGCGTTCTGGAACTTTGCGTTATGGCTCTTCTGCAATCAAAAGACCGATACGGATATGAGATATCCGAGGTACTTTCGGAAAAAATCAGGATTGCAGACGGTACGGTGTATCCGATATTGCGGAAACTCAAAGCCGACGGACTTCTTACGACTTATATCAGGGAAGAAAGCGGAGGTCCGCCGAGAAAATATTATTCTCTGACTGAACTCGGCAGAGACGTTTTCAAAATAGACCGCGGCGATTATCTGATGTTTGCCGAAGCGGTAAAAAACATATTGGAGGAAAATTAAATGACAAGATCTGAATTTTTGCTCGATCTGGAAAATGAACTTATAAAAAACGGCGTTTCGGATTTTAAGGATATAGTCGAAGAATACGATATGCATTTTTCTTATAAACTTGCGGACGGATATTCCGAAGAGTCTGTCGCCGAAAGCCTCGGAACGCCCGAAAATGTGGCAAAACAGTACGGAGATATTAAAATTCCGGCAGGAAAAGGGAAAAAGATACTTTCGTGTATTTCCGCTTTCTTTCTTGATCTGTTCTACGGTATCTTCTGTATTTTTATGGGCGCATGGGAAATCGTCGGAGCGGCTGTGTCCGTTTCTTTTGCCGCGGTTGCCGTCTGGCTGTTTTGCGGTCAGAATATTTCCGCTTTTGATTTCAGTCTCGAAATGCCTTATGCGGCAGAACTTATTTTCGGAATATCATTTATCGCTCTTACGGCGCTTACTGTTTCCGAAACGGTATATTTTTTCGGTTTTATACGTCAGTTCTCAGTCTCTTATTTCCGTTTCCGCGGCAATATAAAAGCCAAAATACTCGGAAACGCAGTTCTTCCATCAATTCCCGTTTATCCGAGATTTTCGGTAAGAAAACGCACCTCTTTGCGGTCGGTATCGGTAGTTTCCGCTGTGATTTTTGCGGTTTCTCTGATTGTCGGATACATAGTCTGTGCAGTTTCCTCCGGTTCCTTTGCTTTCTGGCACGCATGGAACTGGTTTGTCGCTTAAAAAAGAAGCACCGGTGACCGGTGCTTTTCTTTTACATCTTTTCGAGGAGCGAATAACTGTCTTTGACAAACTCGGAAAGTTCTTCGGCGGTAAATCTTCTTTGAGAAAGGAGCGCAAGGCTGAATATCTGTTTTGCCACGGTCTTTGCCTCGTCTTCGGGAAGATTTTTGAGTTTTTCGATAACTGCGCTTTCGGAATTGAGTGACAGAGTATATTCTTCGGGCGCTTGATTTCCCGAAACGTCCTTCCCGTTATACATTCCGTACATTTTAAGCATATCGTTAAAACGTCTTGCTTCTTCGGA
>CAKSQP010000062.1 GCA_934486965.1 uncultured Eubacteriales bacterium | reverse complement strand
GGTAAGAAGTTCAAGAGTGCTCTTGGTTCCCCAACGGAAAGAATCGGTATAGTCGATGATATCGGAAACGTCTCCGATGTCGACAAGGTAATCTGCATTTCCCCATTTACGGAGATAGTAACTTCTTGCAAAGATTATATCTACACTGCCCTTGCTGTTGGAAGCAATGAGAGAAGATATCTGCTTTTCTATATCGGTAGGAACGGTTTTTATTTCGATCTTACAGTTATAGTCTTTTTGAATCTGTTCAACTCTTGCTTTAAGGGTCTCGGCTTCAGCGGTGGTAGAGTCGTAAGACAGATAGAAATTGTCGTCGTCGGTTCCGCCGGTGTTTTCATCGCAGTAGATCGTTATTGTCTGACCGTCAAAGTCGTATTCGCCTTCGCCGCCGGTGGTCTGGTTTTTATTCTCGCCGCAGGCCGCAAGAGAAAATACCATGGCAAGCAACAGAACGATTGCCGCAATGCGTTTGAATGCCTTCAAAAAAAATCACTCCTTATTAGATTAGTCGGTATAGCAATTATATCATGCAATTGTACTTATTTAGTGTTTTAATTGTCAATTTTTTGTGAACTCACTTTTTTCTTGACACAGAACGCAAAATAACATATAATAATACCGTTATTATCTATATGAAAGGCGGCAATTATATGATCGTTTGCGGAGAAGTTATCGGACTCAACGGAGAGACCGCGAGAATAAAGACTGCGAGACCCGCATCCTGCGAGGGGTGCGCGAACGCGGGGGTATGTTCGACGAGGGACATGGAAATAAGCGCGATGAACTTTGTCGGAGCGAAAGTCGGAGACCGCGTAAAGGTCGAATACAGGAAATCCGCAATGGCACTCATAATGCTCGCATACGTTTTTATCTGTCCCGTTATAATTCTGTTTTTATCGGTATGGGCGGCGACGGTCTACCCGTGGTACTGCCTTATAGCAAGTCCTCTTGCCGCAGTTTATTATTGGGGGCTTCGGCTTTTCAACAAAAAATTCCGTCCGTCGTCGGTAATCTCGGAAGTTTTGCCGAAAGAAGAGGTTCCGGAAATCAACCTGTGATACTGCGCAGTTTTTCAGGGTCTTTTATCTCGAAAAAGTTTTTTCTGTATTCGATTATACCATCTTTTTTCAGGGAAGAAAGAACTCTGCAAAGAGCGCTCCTGTCGGCGTTAAGATAAGAAGAAAGCCCCTCTCTGTCAAAGTTTATATAAAAGGAAGAACTGCCGTTCACGGCGGAGATATCCGAAAGATAGAGACATATCCGCTTTTTCAGGGAAAGCACCGAAGTATACTCGATCTTCTTGAAAAGATCCCAATATTTCAGGGAAATAACTTCAAGCAGATTTTTGAGAACGGTGTTTGAAACGCCGTCGCGGGAAAGAAATATCCTGTCAAGCGAAATATTGAAAACTTCGGTCCCGTTCTCTTCGACGAAAAGAGATACGGGGCTTTCCTTTTTCCCCGCCGAAACGAGGATATCGGCGAAATGGTCGCCTGCGGAAAGCACGGAAATAACCGTTTCTCCTCCGTCTCTGCCGTGCCCGTATGCCGTAACTTTCCCCGAAAGGACTATCCCGAAAGCCGAGGGGATATCTCCCGCGCGCATAATATATTCTCCCCTGTCGTAATCCGTTACAAAACTTCCGTATTTTTCCGCAAAACTGCATATCTCGTCCTGTGAAAGTCCCGCAAACAGCCTGTTTTCCGAAAGGACTTCGGAAATTTTCGGAATATCGGTCATAATTCTTCCTCTTTTCATTTTTTCGTTACAAATTCCGTTGCAACGGCAATGTAATTGTCCGCACTTATATGATATACTCATAATGTAAAATATATTTGAAAAAGAGAGGTAGAAAAAATGAAAAAAACATTAGCGCTTATTCTTGCGTTGCTTCTTGCAATAGGAATTTTCGCGGGCTGCGGAAAAACCGCGGAGGAACCGAAGAACGATCCCGAACCGACGCCTGAAGTCAAAGAAGAAGTGACCGTTAAAATAGCGGGTCTCAAAGGTCCGACTTCGATAGGTCTCGTAAAACTTATGGAAGACAACGAAGCGGGAACTTCCGAAAACAAATACGAATTCACCGTTGCTGGTGCCGCCGACGAAGTAACTCCGAAACTCATCAAAGGCGAACTTGATATGGCGGCGATCCCCTCGAACCTCGCGTCCGTTCTCTATAACAACACCGAAGGAAAAATCAAAGTTCTCGCAATAAACACTCTCGGCGTTGTCTATATCGTTGATAAAGGCGTTGGGATAACCTCCGTTGCCGACCTCAAAGGCAAAACCATTTATGCAACGGGAAAAGGCTCCACTCCCGAATATGCATTGAGATATATTCTCAAAGAAAACGGAATCGATCCCGATAACGATGTAACAATCGAATGGAAGAGCGAACCCACAGAGGTCGTCGCAGTTCTTTCTTCGGGAGACGGCGTCGCAATGCTTCCCCAGCCGTATGTAACTGTTGCGAAAACCAAAGTCGAAGGTCTTAACGTCGCGCTTGACCTCAACGCAGAATGGGAAAAACTCGACACCAAGAGTATGCTTATAACAGGCGTCGTCGTCGCAAGAGCGGACTTTATCGAAAAATATCCGAATACCGTAAAGAAATTCCTCGAAGAATACAAGGCTTCCACCGAATATGCGAACACGGAAGTAGCGACAGCGGCAACTCTCGTTGAGAAATTCGGTCTTTTCAAGGCTGCGATTGCCGAAAAAGCGATCCCGCAGTGCAATATCACCTACATTGCAGGCGAAGAAATGAAGACTGCTCTTGAAGAATATCTCAACATTCTCTACAACTTCAATCCCGCCGCAGTCGGAAAACAACTTCCCGCCGAAGATTTCTACTATGTTGAAAAATAAGAAGATTCTGCAAAAAACAGTTTCTGTTGCTGTCGCTTTGCTTTTCTGGCAAGCGGCAGCCGTTTTGCTGAACGAAAAAATAATTCTTGTAGCCCCGACCGACGTTTTTGCAAGACTTTTCACTATATGGGAAGAGCCTGCCTTCTTTTCGTCGGTATGGTTCAGTTTTTCAAGAATTGCCGCAGGCTTTCTTATCGCTCTTGCCGTCGGAGTTGTTCTGGCGCTTGCCGCGGGACGGTTTCATATTGTCGAAATACTTCTCTGGCCGTATATGGTGACCGTAAAATCCATTCCCGTAGCGTCCTTTATAATAATCGCCCTCGTCTGGCTCACGTCCTCTTCCCTCTCGGTCTTTATATCGTTCATGATCGTCCTGCCGATAATTTACACAAATATTCTGAACGCGATACGATCCGTAGACAAAAAAATGCTGCAGATGGCTGATGTTTTCAGGCTTTCCTTTGCAAAAAGGCTGGTTTATGTATGGCTTCCGCAGATAAAGCCGTTTCTTTTTTCGGCTTGCAGTATTGCGATAGGTCTTGCGTGGAAATCGGGCGTTGCGGCGGAGATAATAGGAATTCCGCAAGGCTCGATAGGCGAAGCGCTCTACTATTCGAAAGTATATCTCAACACGACGGATATGTTCACATGGACGCTTATCATCGTCATAATGAGCGTGGCATTTGAAAAACTTTTTACTCTGGCTCTCAGACTTTTATACAAAGGAATAGAAAAACTATGAACGGCATAGAAATAAGAGATCTTGAAATCAGATACGGCGAAAAAGTCGTCCTTTCGGGTTTTTCGGCGGATATTCCGTCAGGAAAAAGAACCTGTATCATGGGCGAATCGGGCTGCGGAAAGACCTCTCTTCTCAATGTTATTTTAGGGCTTATAAAGCCGACAAAAGGTACTGTTTCGGGCGTTCCCGAAAAAATTTCGGCGGTTTTTCAGGAAGACAGACTGTCGGAAGAACACACAGTGTTTTCAAACGCGGGAATAGCGACGAAAAAAAGCAAAGAAGAAATAAACGAAGTCCTTGACGGGCTCGGACTTACAGATGTCGCCGATAAAAAAGTGAAAAATCTGTCGGGCGGACAGAAAAGACGGACCGCCGTCGCCCGTGCTTTGCTCGCGGATTTCGACCTTTTGGTGCTTGACGAAGCGTTTTCCTCTCTTGACGCCGAAACAAAAGCCATGGCGTCCGAATTCATAGCCGCAAAAACCGTCGGCAAAACCGTCATTTCCGTCACTCACGACAACGAAGAGCCCCTGCTTACCGACGCGGGAATAATAAAGATCGGTTCTTGACAACTCCGCCTTTATAGAGTATAATACCTAAAGAAATTTATTTTGGAGGGAAAAACATGGCATTTTGCAGCAAATGCGGCGCAAAACTCGAAGACGGCAGTAAATTCTGCAAGAGTTGCGGAGAACCCGTAAAGATGAGCACCGAAGACAAAGTTTCGGCAGCGGCTGCCGACTTCACGGAAAAAGTATCAAAAATCAACGACACGGAAGACACCACTTCCGAATTCGACCAAAAGGACATTTCGGACAACAAAGCATTCGCGATTCTCGCCTACATTTCATGGCTTGTTCTTGTTCCGATATTCGCGGCAAAGAATTCGAAATTTGCACGTTTCCACGCAAATCAGGGACTTGTTTTGTGCATTATCGAAACTGCATGGTGGATAGTTTCAACAATAATCTCATGGTTTCTCGGTATTCTTTTATGGAGGGTTTTCGCCCTTGCATGGCTCATAGGTCTGCTTTTCAGACTTGTGAACATTCTGTTCCTTGTCATGATGATACTCGGAATCGTGAACGCCGCACAGGGCAAAGCAAAAGTTCTTCCGATAATCGGAAAAATAAAGATACTCAAATAAAAAAATTTACCGGTTCATCAACTGAACCGGTATTTCTTCATTCTTCGATATTTCTCGCATAGTGGAACATATATTGCTGATAAACTCCGGCGTATTTGCCGAACGACGCAGGGTCGAAATTTTCGCCGTAATGCTCTTTTAACACTCGTTTTATCCAGATGTCTTTCGGGAAAGCGTCGTATTTCGAAAATCCGAAAAGGAGAATACAGTCGCAGACCTTGGGACCGACCCCTTTGACCGAAAGAAGCGTTTTGCGAAGATCTTCTTCGGCAACTTTCGCAAAATCAATTTTATTGAGTTTTCCGAAAGCGTCTTCGAGATATTTGTCGCGGTAACCTGCGTGAAGGAACGCGACATCTTCGACTTTCACGCCGCAAAGTTTTTCGACCGACGGAAATGAATGGTAAATGCCGCCGTCCCAGATAATCTCCTCGCCGTATTTTTCCGAAAAGCGTTCGATTATTCCTTTTATTCTCTTTATATTGTTGTTTGCGGAAATAATAAAGGAAATTACGGTCTCATTCGGGTCCTGTTTAAGTATTCTTATCCCCTTGCCGCATTCCGCCGCCGTCCGCAAATATGTATCGTTTTCGGGAATTTTTCCGATAATTTCGCCGTAGTCGGTATTCAGATCGAAATAGTCGAGCCAGACTTTTTCGACTTCTTCTTTGTCGGTATTTTCAAGAAAAAGTCCGTCGGAATTCTGATATGCGTACAAAACTTTTCCCTTCGCGACGCCGACATATCCGTCCTTATATTCGTTCCAGCGGAAGCACTGTCCGCATTCGAAAGTATCTTTAAGAGAGATGTCCGTTCCCGTAATTTTTACAGTACGGTCCCCTACCTGCAAAATTTCCAAAAATTATTTCCCCTTTCCAATTTTTAACGGAGTGAAAAACATGAAAGAACACATTTATACGATCCCCATAAACGAAGCGTTTGAAATTCACGGCGACTGTCCCCTCTGCCGCCTGAAAAAGACGCTTGAGAAAAACGAGATAGAAAGAATTACCGGAGCGGCGATGATGGAGCCGTCGGTAAGAGTAAAGACAAACGAACAGGGCTTTTGCTTCAAACATTTTGAAATGATCGCAAACAGCGGAAAAAGACACCCCGTAGCCCTCGTTCTGCAATCTCACCTTGAAGAAATATCCGCCGCACTGCAAAAGAAAAAGGGCGCGGCTCTCGCAAAATACATAAAAGAACTCGACGAAGACTGCTATATTTGCAGGAGACTCGACGCTACCTTTTCCCTGCTTTCCGTCGCGGAAAAGGCGCTCGGCAAAAAGAAATTTCCGTATTTCTGCGACGATGTTTCGAAGATACTCTTAAAGGAAACAGGCGAAATCCGAGAAGACATCGACTGGTTCTGCAAGAAATTCGATTACCGCTACAAGGACGAAAGTTGGAAAAACAGCAAGGATTCAATAGAACGCGCGGTCGGATTGCTTACCGGAAATTTGCCGCAAAAAGGCGAAAATGCTTGACAAAAAGCCTTTTTTATGATACAATAACAAAAAGATTTTTTTCAGAGGTGACTTTTTATGACAATAGAAAAACTTATAGAACTTTTGGCAAAACAGTTCAAAAAAGACCCGTCCACAATAAATGAGAATACAAGAATAATCGAAGATCTCGGCGCCGACAGCCTTGATGTCGTCGAACTTCTCATGACCCTTGAAGACGATTACGGAATAACGATTCCCGATGATGAGATTCAGGAAATAAAAACCATCGGAGACGTTGAAAAATATATCGGCTAATATGTAAGCACCTCATAAGAGGTGCTTTATTTTTACATATATTTTCCCATTACGAAAGTTACTATCGTAAAATAGATGGTGACAGCGCACATATCGACTATCGTCGTGATTATCGGTGACGAAACGAGCGCAGGGTCGAGGTGTACGGCTTTTGCAAGAATAGGCATACAACAGCCGATGAATTTCGCGAGAATAACGACCGCGAAAAGCGTTACTGCAACGACTGCCCCGACTATCATCTGTCCGGAAACGAACCATATCCAGAAGAAGTTAAAGACGGCAAGCGCCGTTCCGACCATAAGGGAAATGGAAAACTCTTTCCAGATAACCTTGAATATATCTTTGATTTTGATTTCGTCAAGCGCAAGTCCGCGGATTATCGTGACAGACGCCTGCGAACCGCAGTTTCCGCCCGTATCCATAAGCATCGGGATAAACGATACCATAACGGGAAGAGCCGATATCGCCTCTTCAAAACCCGAAATGATACTTCCCGTTATAGTTGACGTAAACATCAGCAAAATAAGCCACGGGATTCTGTTTTTTGCGTGTTTGAAAGCCGAAGTTTTAAGATAAGAGTCTTCTGCGGTGGTTATAGCCGCCATACGCGCGAAGTCCTCTTCGGTCTCTTCATGGATAACGTCGATAGCGTCGTCAACGGTTACTATACCGACAAGGCGGTGCTCCTCGTCGACGACCGGCAGAGCAAGAAAATCGTAGTGATTGAAAATATTACCGACGACCTCTTTATCTTCGACGGTGGTGACCGAAATGACATTCGTTTCCATTATATCTTCGATAATGTCGGAAGAGTCGGAAAGCAACAGTTTTTTCGCGGTGACAAGACCTAAAAGAAGCCTGTTTTTATCGGTGACGTAACAGGTGTATATCGTTTCTTTGTCAACACCCGTTTTCTTTATTCTCTCGAACGCTTCGGCGACCGTCATATCCTTTTTGAGGTCGACAAACTCCGTCGTCATAATGCTTCCGGCGCTGTCTTTG
The DNA here is from genome assembly GCA_934486965.1 of uncultured Eubacteriales bacterium. Lineage (GTDB taxonomy): Bacteria > Bacillota > Clostridia > Oscillospirales > UBA644 > Geddesella. The sequence continues at coordinate 1,585 of CAKSQP010000062.1, read as the reverse complement.
GGATAGTTGAGAAGTTCGTTTATCTGCGCTCTTACGTCGGGGGACGCGTTTTTTATGATCCTTTTGACGACGTTTGCGGGCATTTCCTCGACAAGGTCGACGGCGTCGTCGAGATACAGTTCGTCGATGACCTGTTTAAGTTCGGAGTCGCTGAACGCCTTGATAAGGATTTCCTGAATGTCGTTATCAAGATACGCGAAAGAGTCGGCGGCGGCGTCTTTCGGAAGAATTCGGAACACTAACGGTATGGACTCCTCCGGCATGCTCTCCATGACGTTCGCGATATCCGCGGGATTGAGATTTACAAGACATTCCCTGAGGTCCTTGAACTTTTTTTCTTCAAGAAAAGTAAGCGCCTCTTCTTTGATCTCTTCAACGGATTTTTCAAAGATGTTCTCGTCCATTTTATGTTCCTCCTTCCGAAATCGGCGTATGCCGATGTTACTTTTTCACTATTCACTCTTCACTATTCACTTTTCTGCCCCTGCGGCAAGCAAAAGCGAAGAAATCAATACGCTGCATAATAAAAAAAGCAATCGGATTACCGATTGCAGAAGAAACAGTATTGAATGAAAGACTCAAATAATTATCTTCTGCATTTCGGTTTTGATCCTTTCACACAATAATGTATTTGTAAAATAGAAAGAAGCACGACGGGCGTGCTTCTTTCTGGCGCGCCATAAGGGATTCGAACCCCTGGCCTTTTGGTCCGTAGCCAAACGCTCTATCCAGCTGAGCTAATGGCGCAAATCTTTACAGCTCAATTATTATAACACAAATTATCCCCGAAATCAATAGGGAAAATTGAAAAAATTGTCAACTTTATATTATTTTTTTCGTCTTTTGTTTTCGACAAGAAAAACAAACCAAAAGTTCAAAAATTTGTGCTTGATATCAAATAACACGCAATATATAATACAATTATCAAAATAGTATACGGAGGTATTATTATGGCTGTTTTACTTACAGGCGGCGCCGGATATATCGGTTCTCATATCGCCGTCGAACTTATCAAAGAGGGATATGACGTCGTCATTGCGGACGACCTTTCGAACAGCAAGCCCGACGTTATCGACAGACTTTTCACAATTACCGGAGTCAAGATTCCTTTTTACAAAATTGACGTTGCAGACAAAGCGGCTCTCGAAAAAGTTTTCGATGAAAACAAAATCACCTCGGTCGTTCATCTTGCGGGATTTAAGGCTGTCGGAGAATCCGTCCAACTTCCGCTCAAATATTACAGAAACAACCTTGACACCACTTTCACCCTTCTCGAAGTAATGAAAGAAAAGGGCGTCAAAAATTTCGTTTTCAGTTCCTCGGCAACTGTTTACGGCAAGCCCGAAAGAGTCCCCATCGACGAAGAGATGCCTCTTTCCTGCACAAACCCGTACGGCAGAACAAAACTTATGATAGAACAGATATTAACGGACGTTCATCATGCGGACAATGACCTTTCGGTCGTACTGCTCAGATATTTCAATCCTATCGGAGCGCATGAAAGCGGACTTATCGGAGAAGAGCCGAACGGTATCCCGAACAACCTTCTCCCCTACATCACTCAGGTCGCCGCAGGCAAACTTGA